>JAHFVB010000530.1 GCA_023264755.1 Mycobacterium sp.
AGTTCTGCGTAGCGCTTGCCCGCCACCATTAACAGCGAACCGAAGGCCATGACGAGTAGGAACCACTGCGAGAGCATGACGTTGGCGGCAGCGCCACCGGCAATGGCGCGGATCAGATACGCCGACGAGACGATGCAGATGTCCAGCACCGGCTGATGTTTGAGTCCGAAGCAGTACGCCATCTGCATGGCGATGTACACCGCGATCACGAGGAAGAGGTTCGGCGACACCAGCCAAGAGATGGCCAATGACACCACGCCGAGGACCACCGCCAACCCATAGGCCAGCGACGCCGGCACCACCCCCGCGGCGATCGGCCGGAACCGCTTGGTGGGGTGCTGCCGGTCGGCCTCGACGTCGCGCGCGTCGTTGACCAAGTAGACGCACGACGCCGCCAGGCTGAACGTGACGAACGCGATGCTGACCTTGATCAACACGTCGCGGATGTCGTAGTGCACGTCACCGCCGAAGGCAAACAGCGGCGCGGCGAACACCAGCAGGTTCTTCACCCATTGGCGTGGCCGCACCGCCTTGACCAGGCCGGTGGCCAGATTCTTGGGCGGTGCGCCGACCGGGGCGGCTTCTTCGCTCATCGCTGCCCTCTGCTCATCCCGCAAGCGCTCATCACAACACTCTGCTCCCGACGTTCTCGACCGTCTTCGCCACGACTGCACCCACTGCCACTCCGGCCAACACGTCGCTCGGATAGTGCACCCCGAGCACCAGGCGCGACAGCGCCATCGGCGGCACCAACACCCACGGCAATGACCGTAGCCCCGTGGCCCGGGCCAGTAGCAGCGCGGCCGCGGTGGTCGACGTGGCGTGCGCGGACGGGAAGCTCAGCTTGCTCGGCGTACCGACGTTGACCTCGATCGCCGGGTCGTGCGGGCGTGGCCTGCGCACCACCCGCTTGATCACGACTGCGGCGGCATGGGCCGAGAACGCGCCGACTCCGCTGAGCAGCCAGTCGCGGCGCTTGGCGGGTTGCAGCACGGCGCCCAGGGCGGCCACGGCCAGCCAGCCGAGGCTGTGTTCGCCGAAGTAGGACAGGGCCCGGGCACCAGTCAGCACGCCCGGCCGGTCGGCCAGCGTCGCCTGAACCGCGACGAGCGCGCGCACCTCAACCGATTCCATGTTCGCCCCCGTCGCCTTGCTCGCCTCGGAAGACCCGTTCCCAGCTCGCCGGGCTGGTCAGTTCTGCCGCCGCCGCCCGGTAACGCCCGCGCATGACGTCGAAGCGCTGCTCCAGTTCCCTTTGTAGCGACCGTGATTCGCGTAGCAACGCCATCATCTTGGCGCGGTCGCGCTGACGGTAGACCACGCCGCGGCCGTCTGCGGTGGTCACGGTGACGCCGTCGACTCGGCCGAGGCTGAACCAGCGCGCCTCGATGGGCGGGTAGTTGGCTTGCGGCACCTCGTGATGGCGAGGGTCGGCGGGGCGCAGATTGTTGACCAGCACGGCGGCCAGCGCCTTGGCCTTGGCGACCGGCCCCTTGGGCTCGTTGACCCCGAGCGCGGTGGCCTCGCCGCTGGTGTGGGGCAGCTCCGTGGCCGACTCCAGCACGACGGCGTCCGGGAACTCCTTGCGGATGCCGGCCACCTTGCCCAGCGCGGTCGGCAGGATCGCCCTGATGTGCTCGGGGCCGCGCAGGAAGTCGCGCATCGCCTCGTTCTGGATGGCCACCGTCGAATACTCAAGGCAGATCAGATGTTTGGCGGTCGCCTTGGTCATCGAACGCAGGATTCCGTCGATCGGACCGTCGTGATGGATGGCGGCGACCACCAGCCGGTTGCGCAGGTGGAAGTAGGCCTGCCAGTCGATTGCGTCGTCCTTGTCGCTCCAGGCCATGTGCCAGATCGCGATGCCCGGCACCGTCGCCGTGGGGAAACCGGCCTTGGCCGCACGCAGCGCGAACTCCCAGTCGTCCCACTTGATGAACAGCGGCATCGGCAGCCCGATCCGTTCGGCGCACGACCGCGGGATCATGCACATCCACCAACCGTTGCCCTCGACGTCGATGCGCCGGTGCAGGTTCTTGGACTTCTCGCGATCGCGCAGCGGGTACTTCGCGAAGTCGTGGTCGTAGTCGACGAACGGGGCCGAGGTCCACATGAAGCGGTGATGATCGATGACCTCACCCATGCAGTGCAGGTGACTGCGGTCCTGCAGGTTCAGCATCTGTCCGCCGACCAGCATCGGGGTCTTGGCGAACCGCGACATCGCCAGCGCGCGCAGAATGGAATCCGGCTCGATGAAGATGTCGTCGTCCATGTACAGCACGTAGGGGCTGTCGGTCCGGCGCAACGCCTCGTACATGATGCGCGAATAGCCGCCGGAGCCGCCCAGGTTCGGCTGCTCGAACAGGTTCAGGCGGTCGCCCAGCGCAGCGGCGGCCTCGGTGAAGCCCGGTTCGTCGCGTACCCGGCGGGTGCCCTGGTCGGGCATCATCACGGCGTCGATGACCGCGTCGACCAACGGATCAGTGGTCAACGCGCGCAACGCATTGACCGCATCGGTCGGACGATTGAACGTCGGGATGCCCACCGTCACGCGGCCGGAGTCGGGCCCTGCAGGCGGGTCGACGGAGGTATACCAACCCGCCGCGACCAGCTCGATCTCGACATCTGAGGTGACGTCGAACCAGATCCAGCCACCGTCCTCGAACGGCCCCAGGTCGACCTCGAACTCGATGGCCCCCCGGTCGTCGTCGTCGAGGTACACCAGCCCGCCCTCGACCGCGATCCGAGCTCCGTCGCTCTTGGAGCGATAGACGTCGACCCGGCACGCCACCCGGTCGGGCCGGGTCGGGCCGTGGCCGGCGGCGCCGCGCACCTCGACGCGCAACACCACCGACGTCAGGACGGTCCAGCGCCGCCAGTACGACGCGGCGAACCCGTTGAAGTAGCTCTCGAAACTGACTTCGGACTCGGCTCCGAGCACTACCGACGTGCGGCTCGGGGCGTGCGCGCGGCGCGAGTTCGACGGCGATTCGAGCAGGTACAGCGAGCGCACGTCGAGCGGTTCGCCTGCGCGCGGGAAGATCACGCGCTGCAGCAGGTTGGTGGCCCGCGAGCTGGGCGCCGCACCGGCGACGGGCGCAGGGGACGCCGTCACGCTCACGCCTGGCCGCCTGATAGGGCGACGCCTTCGGTCAGATGCGGCACCAGCGTGTTGTCGTACATGCTCAGTGCACTGGCGATGGCCATGTGCATGTCCAGGTACTGGTAGGTGCCGAGACGGCCGCCGAAGAGCACTTTGGCCGACGCAGTCTCGGCCTTGGCCCGCTCCCGGTAGGCCGCCAACAGCGCACGGTCGGCATCGGTGTTGATGGGGTAGTAGGGCTCGTCCTCGTCGTCGGCGAACCGGGAGTACTCCCGCATGATCACGGTCTTGTCCGTGGGATAGGCCCGCTCGGGATGAAAGTGGCGGAACTCGTGGATGCGGGTGAACGGAACGTCGGCGTCGTTGTAGTTCATCACCGGCGTGCCCTGGAAGTCGCCGGTGTCCAGCACTTCCAATTCGAAGTCCAGTGTGCGCCAACCGAGTTGACCCTCGGAGTAGTCGAAGTAGCGGTCCAGCGGGCCGGTGTACACC
>JAHFVB010000127.1 GCA_023264755.1 Mycobacterium sp.
AGTTGGTCGGCGACGTCGACCCGGCGAAGGTCTTCGCGCTGGCCTCGGGAGAGCTGTACAACCTGGCCGGCTGGGTGCCCGACAATCCCGGGAAGGTCGCCACCCTCCAGGGCCATCCCGAGTTCGAACTGTCCGGGCAGTGGGACTCGAACGGCAAGCCCACCGACGTCATCCAGAAGACGGTGCTGCTCAACTGGAAGCAGGGTTTCTACGTACTCCAGCTCAATCTGAATTCCGCGCCGGAGTACCGCGCGATCATCGACCGCATGGTCGCGGCGATCGACACCGACGCCAGGATCTACCCGCCCTGACGCCACGGCACGGCGCTGGGTGACAATCACCTCCATGACCGAGGAGCACAGCGGCCGAGCGGCCCGGCTCTGGCGATCGCTGCGCAAGGAGACGCATGCGGCGATCGGCGACCCTGATTCGTTCGACGCCGCTGAAGTCGCCGTCATGCTCCGCGAACTCGGCATCGCCTTACTCGAGGTCGAGCAGCCCACGCCATTGGTCGCCGGTCGGTTGATCAACATCGCCGCGCGCTACACCGGCGAGCAGGTCCGAATCGTCACGCTGCCGACCGCGCTGGTCGTCCAGGTCGGTTCGGTCGCCTACGAAGTCGAGGTGTCCAACCGGTCGACCATCCAGCTCGATCTGGCGGGTCGCATCGACGCCATCGCGGAGCTGGCCTCCGTCGGAGCCATCACCCCGGCCGACGCGATAGCCGAGGTGGCGGCCGCGCGCACGATGCGGCCGCGCTTCGGTCCCGTCGTCACCGCCATCGGATACGCCGTCACCACAATCGGTTTCGGGATGGTCATCAATCCGACCTGGGCGGCGTTGCCGGGCTACCTGTTCCTGGGCCTGATCGTCGGCGGCGTGGTTCAGCTGGGTCGGCCATTCCCGTCACTCAATCCCATCCTGCCCACGTTGTCGGCGATGCTGGTGACGTGGTTCGTCGCCGACGCGGCCAACGACGGACTGCTGCGGGTCATCAGCCCGCCACTGGTGGCGATGCTGCCCGGGATGGCGCTGACGATCGGTTCGATGGAGTTGGCCAGCTCGGAGATCGTGGCGGGTGCGACCCGGTTGATCTACGGCGTGACCCAGTTGATGCTGTTGGTCTTCGGCGTCGCGCTCGGGATGCACATCGCGGGTCGGGTGGCGCCGCAGCACCCGTCGGTGCAGATGGGCGTGTGGGCGCTGTATGCAGCGATCGTCGTCGTCGCCATCGGCCTGTACGTGTACCTGTCCGCGCCCAAGGGCTCGCTGTTCTGGTTGGTCGCTGCAATCGGAGTGGCGCTGGTCGGTCAGCAGGTCGGGGGCCTGGCGCTACCGCCGTCCTACAGCGGGGCGGTCGGGGCCTCGCTCGTCGCTCCGTTCGAGCTGTTGGCGTCGCGCATCAAGGGCTCGCCGCCGGCGATCGTGATGATGCTGGCGGCATTCTGGGCCCTGGTGCCGGGCGCGTTGAGCTTCGTCTCGCTGAGCGAGGCGGCTACCGGCGGCCCGGCGACGGTCGAGACGCTCGGCCAGACGGTGGCCGCGGTCTTCTCGATCGCGCTGGGCACGCTCGCCGGCTTCAGCGTCTTTCATTCCTTCCGTCCGGTGGTGCGAAACGGGCGCGAATGATCCACTCCGGTTGCGGCCCGGGAGCGCGGGGACCACGGTGTACCCATGACAGCGACTGAGCCCACCACCGACGGTTCCTACCGCAACAAGATCGTCGCGGTAGAACCCGGTGGAAATGAGTTCATCGCCGAGGCCGATCGCCACGGAAAGCCCAGTCAGCTGTTCTGGACCTGGACATCGCCCAACCTCGAGTTCGCGACGATCTTCGTCGGCGTGCTCGCCGTCGCGGTGTACGGCATGACCTTCTGGCAGGCCGTCGGCGGCATCGTCCTCGGTACCGGACTGGGGGCCCTGGCGCACTACTTCCTGTCCGCGCGGGGACCCTTGCACGGGGTGCCGCAGATGGTGTTGGGCCGGCTGGCCTTCGGCTTCAAGGGCAACGCGGTGCCTGCGGTGCTGATGTCCGTCACGGCCGGGGTGGGGTGGTTCGCCACCAACAGTGTCAGCGGCGCCTACGCGCTGTCCGCACTGTTCGGCATCGGCCCTCTGCTGGGGCTGATCATCATCGTGCTGCTGCAGACCTCGTTCGCCTTCTTCGGGCACAACCTGGTGCAGGCCTTCGAGAAGTACTCCTTCCCAGTGCTTGCCGTCATCTTCGCGATCGCCTCGGTGGCCATCCTCACCAAGTCTCATTTCGACGCCCCGGCGGTATCCGGCGGCGTCGGCGGGCTCGGCGGGTTCCTGCTGACCGCGGGCACGGCCTTCGGGTACGCGGCGGGGTGGACGCCGTATGCCGCGGACTACACGCGCTACCTGCCGTCGACGGTGTCGGCGGCGCGGACCGGGCTGTTCGCCTCGGCGGGCCTGTTCTTGTCCTGCGCCGTGCTCGAGATCGTGGGGGCGGCCTCGGTCACGATCGGGCCTGCCCTGTCGGAGAACCCCACCGAGGCCTTCACCGGTGAACTGGCCTCTCCGCTGGCGAAGGCGACGTTGCTCGCCATCGCCATCGGAGCCATCGCCGCCAATTCGATCAACATCTATTCCGGCGCAATGGCGTTCGTCACGATCGGGATCAAGCTGCCCGCCCACGTCGCGCGCGCCTTGGTGACGGTGTTCTTCGGAGTGGCCGGCTTCCTGGTGGCGTGGTGGGCACTGCCGGACGCGGCGGAGAGCTATGAGGCCTTCCTGCTGATCATCGCCTACTGGATCGGGCCGTGGTTGGGCGTGGTGTTCGCCGACCAATACCTGCGGCGCGGTCAGGCCGTCGCCGGCTTCCTCTACGACCGGTCCTATGACAACTGGCCCGGCCTGCTGTCGTTCGCGATCGGCCTGGTCGTGTCGGTGGTGCTGTTCTCCAATCAGGTCAAGTTCACCGGCTACGTCGTCAGGGCGGTGCCGCAGTTGGGCGACATCACCTTCTACGTGGGCTTTCTGATCGCCGGCGCCGCGTACCTGGTGTTGTGCCGGGCCAAGATCACCGCCGAGCGTGCCCTGGCATGACCCCACTGGACATGCTCGACGTCGCCGTCGAAGAGGCCCGAAAGGGCTTGTCCGAGGGTGGAATTCCGATCGGCGCCGCCCTGTTCACGGCCGATGGCGTGCTGCTGGGCAGCGGCCACAACCGCAGGGTTCAGGACGACGACCCGTCGGTGCACGGTGAGACGGACGCCTTCCGCGCCGCGGGCCGGCAGCGCGACTATCGCTCGACCGTGATGGTCACCACGTTGTCGCCGTGCTGGTACTGCAGCGGCTTGGTGCGCCAGTTCAACATCGGTGCGGTCGTCATCGGCGAGGCGCGGACCTTCAGCGGCGGACATGACTGGCTGGCCGAAAACGGGGTGTCGATAACGCTTCTCGACGACGATCGCTGCGTGCAGATGATGACCGACTTCATCGCTGCGCATCCGGAGCTGTGGTTGGAGGACATCGGAGAATGATCGGGCGCGCGAAGCGGGGTGGGCGAGTATGAGCGTCATCGCAACTGTCGACCTCGCGAGGTGGCGGGCCGGGGGAGCCATGGCCGACGAGGTGGCCGCCGAGGTGGACGAGAGTCTGCAGCAGGCCGGGTTCATCTTGGTCACCGGTCACGGTGTGGAACCCGAACTGGCGGCCGCGGTGCGCGCTGCCAGTCGCGCCTTCTTCGCCCAACCCGAGGCCGTCAAGCGGCGCTACAGCGTGCCGGTGGGCGGCCACGGGTGGATCGGGCCCGGTGCCGAGGCCAACGGCTACGCAGAGGGCACCGAAACCCCGCCCGACCTCAAGGAGAGCTACAGCCTGGGCGCCGAGACCGCGACTGGCGATGCCGACGTCGACCGAATCTGGTTCGCGCCCAACGTGTGGCCGGCCGAAGTACCGGAGTTGCAGCAGTTGGTCGCCGAGTACACCGCCGCCATGCGTCGGGTGTCCGACGACCTGCTGGCCCTGTTCGCACACGCGCTCGGACTGCCGTCGAATCCGTGGGCCGCACTGGCCGACCGGCCGACGTGGACGATGAACATCAACCACTACCCGCCCGTGAGCGTCGTCGGTGAACCCGAGCCGGGACAGTTCCGCATCGGTCCGCACACGGATTTCGGCACCGTCACCGTGCTGGACCGCGAGCCGGGCGCCGGTGGGCTGCAAGTCTATTCGGAGGCCGAGGGATGGGCCGACGCTCCGTACCGGCCAGAGGCCCTGACGGTCAACATCGGTGACCTGCTGGAGTACTGGAGCGGCAAGCGGTGGCCGTCGGGCCGACACCGCGTGCTCCCGCCGCAGCCGGAGGCGCCCGAAGAGGACCTGGTGTCGCTGATCTACTTCTACGAGGCCAACCACGACGCGCTCGTCGCGCCGTTGGCGCCTCCGATCGGGAAGGTCGCCGGGCTGGACCCCGTCACGTCATCGGACTTCATCAAGGAACGCCTCGACGCCATCACGATTGGCTAGCTGGCCGCCGCGGCTCCTTGGACCGTGTCGAGGCGAGCGATGGCGTCCGGACCCAGCACGATGTCACCCGCGCCGACGTTCTCCTCGAGGTGAGCGATCGAACGGGTGCCTGGGATGAGGAGCGTGTTGGCGGTGTGGGCCAGCAGCCAGGCGAGGCCGACTTGGGAAGGCGTGGAACCGATTTCGGCGGCTATGCGGATAACCGCTTGGTCGTTGGCCACCTTCGGATAGCCCGGGAACGACGACCCGAGTGGCATGAACGGCACCCATGCGACGTCCTCGACGACGCAGAGCTCCAGTACCTCCTCCTGGGTGCGGTCGAGCAGGCTGTAGGCGTTCTGCACGCACACGATCCCGGCGGGGAGTGCGCGTCGGAGGACGTCGGCGGGCACGCTACTGATGCCGATCGCGCCGATCTTGCCCTCATCGCGCAGCGCGATCAGCTCGGCCAGTTGATCGTCGAGGTCGACGATTTGATCACCCTCTGCCTTCAGCCCCGGTGCTAGATCGAGGCGGCGCAGGTTGACCACGTGAATGCGGTCAACGCCCAGTTGGGCAAGATCGGCTTCGACGGCAGCCCGCAGCTCGTACGGCTTCTGCGCCGCGGCAAGCGGAATCGGCCCACCGGAGACACTTCTGGCCCCGACCTTGCTGACGATGACGACGTCATCGCGGTACGGGTCGAATGCGGCACGGATGCGGCGATTCACTTCACCGTCGGAGTAGAACGACGCGGTGTCGACGTGATTGACGCCGAGTTCGAGGGCCCGCCGCAGCAGTGCCACCGCGTCGTCGTTCGAGGTGGATTCGGGCTCGAGCTGCATGGCGCCGTAGCCGATGCGGGCGACCTCGAATTCGCCGATTCTGCCGATGCCGCCGGGCCGTGCTGTCTTCGTCACGATGCTCCTAGATGACATACTCGACAGATGCGGAGGAACCTCCGCTTAACTCACGGTAGCAGAACCGGAGGAGCCTCCGTTATGGCGGTGATGCGGGCCGATGCCCACCGCAACCGGGAACGGCTGCTCGCCTCGGCGGCCGCGGCCTTCGCTGCGGCCGATGGGACCTCCGTCTCGCTCGAGGGCATTGCCCGTGCCGCGGGCGTCGGGATCGGCACGCTGTACCGGCACTTCCCCAACCGCGAGGCGCTGATCGAGGCCGTGTTCCGGACCGAACTGGCCGAGGTTTCGGCCTCGGCGGGCGAGCTGCTCGAACGCCACGCACCGGTCGTCGCGCTGCGGCTCTGGATGACCAGGTACGCCGCCTTCGTCGCCGCCAAGCACGGGATGGCCGAGTCGTTGAGCGCGATGTTCGCCTCCGGAGCGGTCGAGCCTGGCGACACGAGGACGAGCATCGTCGGTGCCGTCGGGTCCCTGTTACGAGCGGGCGCCGCTGACGGGAGCCTGCGGTCCGACGTCAGCGCGGACGACGTGGTGTCGAGCCTCATCGGGATCACCATCGCGAGCAATTCGACCGAACAAGCCAACCGGATGCGGGACCTGCTCGTCGACGGCCTGGTGGCGACGCGGTAGATGCCGGGCCGAGAAAGTAGTCTGACCGCCATGCGCGTCTACCTCGGCTCTGATCACGCCGGATACGAACTCAAGCAGGCCATCGTCGAACACCTCGAAGCCGGCGGCCACGAGCCGATCGACTGCGGAGCGTTCACCTATGACGCCGAGGACGACTACCCGGCATTTTGCATCGCCGCGGCGGAGCGGACCGTCGCCGATCCGGACAGCCTCGGCATCGTCATCGGGGGTTCGGGCAACGGTGAGCAGATCGCCGCCAACAAGGTGCCCGGCGCCCGGTGCGCACTGGCCTGGAGCGTGGAGACGGCTTCGCTTGCCCGTCAACACAACAACGCGCAGCTGATGGGCATCGGCGGCCGGATGCACACCGTCGAGGACGCACTGACCTTCGTCGACGCCTTCCTGACCACCGCGTGGTCGGAGGCGCCGCGGCACCAACGTCGCATCGACATCCTCGCCGAGTACGAGCAGACTCACGTCGCCCCACCGGTGCCCGGCGCCCCGGAATAGCCCATGCCGGAAGGGCATACGCTGCACCGCCTGGCGCGGCTGCACCAGCAGCGGTTCGGGCGGGCGCCGGTCGTCGTGACCAGCCCGCAGGGGCGTTTCGCCGAGGCCGCGGAGGCGGTCAGCGGCCGGGTGTTGCGCAAGGCCGAGGCGTGGGGCAAGCATCTGTTCCACCACTACGAGGGCGGCGCGGTGGTCCACGTCCACCTCGGGCTCTACGGCACCTTCACCGAGTGGCCGGTGCCCATGCCCGCGCCGATCGGTCAGGTGCGGATGCGCATGGTGGGCGCCGAATACGGCACCGATCTACGCGGGCCGACGGCCTGTGAGGTGATTCACGGACCCGAGGTCGAGGAGATCGTCGCGCGGCTGGGCCCCGACCCACTGCGCCGCGCCCCCGATCCAACCCCGGCGTGGAAGCGAATCAGCAAGTCGCGCAGACCCATCGGCGCACTACTGATGGATCAGGCCGTCATCGCCGGAGTGGGCAACGTCTACCGCAGCGAGCTGCTCTACCGTCACCTGATCGATCCGCACCGCCCAGGCACCCAGCTCAGCGCGGCGGAGTTCGATGCCGCGTGGACCGACTTGGTGAAGTTGATGAAGGTCGGGGTGAGCGGCGGCAAGATCGTGACCGTCAGGCGTGCCGACGACAAGGGAGCGCCTTCGTATCGGCCCGGCCGTCCCCGTACCTACGTCTATCGCAGGGCCGGCGAACCGTGCCGAGTGTGCGGTACGCCGATCCGCACCGAGGTCATGGAGGGGCGCAACCTGTTCTGGTGTCCGACCTGCCAGGTGTAGGCCGGCTCACAGCAGTCTCCCAGGCCAACGGGCACCGGACGCGCTTTGCCGGGACAATTGGCGGGTGGAACTCATCCTGGTCGTCGTCGGGGCCATCGTCGTCACCGCCGTCGCGCATCGGCGCGGCCTCGAACCCGCACTGATCATGGTGGTGGTCGGCAGCGCGGCCTCCTTCGTTCCGGGCTTCGAGGCCCCCGAACTGGACTCGCACGTCTTGCTGGCGGTGGTCCTCCCGCCGCTGCTGTACTCCGCCGCGCTGGACTTCTCGTTTCCGACGTTCCTGCGCAACATCAGGCCGATCCTGGGGCTCGGGGTCGGCTTGGTGGTGGTCACGGCGTTCGCCGTGGCCGGCGTCTCGGCATGGTTGGCCTGGGTACCCCTGACCTTTGGCACGGCGCTGGTGCTCGGCGCCATCGTCGCGCCGCCCGACGCCGTCACCGCCGTCGCGGTCGGCCGCAAGCTGGGCTTGCCGAAGCGGGTGATGGCGATCCTCACCGGCGAAAGCCTGATCAACGACGCCGCCGCGTTGACGTTGTTCTCGATCGCGGTCGCCCAGGTCGCCGGCACGCACATCTTCATCGACAACCCGCTGCTGTTGTTCGGCTACAGCGCAGTCCTTGGCCCGCTCGTCGGAGCCGCGCTTGGGTTCGTCACGTTGTGGATCCGCAAGCGGCTGGCCAATCCCGGACTGGAGACCGTGCAGGGGTTGGTGGTGCCGTTCGCGGCGTTCATCGCGGCCGAGGAACTGCACGCGTCCGGGGTGCTCGCCGTCGTGGTCGCCGGTTTCGTGGTGGGCAATGGGACGCTCGGCGCCGGCTACCAAACGCGGCTGCAGGAGCGGTACGTGTGGAATTCCGTCGACGTACTGCTCGAGGCGTTCGTCTTCGCCTACATCGGGCTGCACCTGCGCTTCGTACTGGACGACCTTCGTCAGGCGCACGAGTCGCTGGCCGAAGTCGCCATCGCCTCCACCATCGTGCTGCTCATAGTGCTGGTCATCCGGCCACTGTCGGTGTTCGCGATGTTCGGCCACAACCAGCTCTCGCGGCACGTCGAAAGCCGTTTGAGCGTGCCGGTCCCGGCGGCCGGTGGTCGTGGCGCGCTGGGCACGCGCAAGCGCGACAAGGTTCGTGACGGGGCCGCCGAGTCCATGGCGTCCGGGGCGTCCAGGCCTAGGTGGCGAACGTTGATCGACCGTCGCGCGCTGAGTTGGCAGGAGAACGTCGTCGTGTCCTGGACGGGGATGCGCGGGGTGGTGACGTTGGCCGCGGCCGCCGCCATCCCGATCCAGACGACGAGCGGCGAGCCGTTCCCGGAACGCGCGACCATTCAGGCCATCGCGTTCGTGGTGAGCGTTGGCACGCTGCTCATCCAGGGCTGGACGTTGCCGCTGCTGATTCGCCGACTGCGCCTGTCTCGGTTCTCGGACGACCACGCCGCCGACCGCGAAGAGGAACTCAAGGCCGAGCGCGTCGTGCACGAGGCCGCCGACCAGGTACTCGCCGAGTTTCGCGCGAATCCTCCCGAGGGGATGGACCCGCGGGTGCTCTTGGAGATCCGCAACATCGTGGCCAGGCACTCTCAGGACGCCGACGAGATGCCCGATCCGGAGGCGCACACCAAGCGCGCCGAGGTGTTCGCCGGGCTGTACCGAGACGTGTTGGCGGCACAGCGCGCGGCACTCATCGCCGAGCGCGACCAGGGGCGCATCGAGGACGAAGCGGCCCGCGCGATGCTCGACCGGCTGGACCTCCAGGAGGCGGGGGTGTCGGCTCGGTTGGAGAGCCGCTTCTGAATCTCGGCCTGCGCCGCCCGGCCTAGAAGCTGCCGAAGTCCCCGCCGAAGTCCCCGCTGAAGTCGCCGCCGCCACCCCAACCGCCGTCGCCGCCTCCGCCGCCCCAGCTGTCGCCGCCCCAGCCGCCGGAGTCGCCTTGTCCCTGATCGCCACCCCAGCCGCCGGGATCGCCTTGGCCCTGATCGAGCTGACCCTGGTCGAAGCCCTGCTGGAAGCCGTCGCCGTAGCCCTGTTCGAAGCCCTGCGCGCCGTACCCGACCCCGCCCATTCCGGAGAACAGCGAGTCGAACAGCAGCACCGACCCCAACCCCCACGCGCCCGCGACGAGGGCTGGCTTCCACCACGGTTCGGAGTACCAACCAGCGGGCACCGGACGGCCCGCGACCCGGCCGCCCGGGTAGTAGTTGGGGGTGCGTGGCGAGGGGGTGGGAGAAGCTTCGATCTCCTTGCCCTCGAACTCGATTCGGCGATCTTCGGTGACGGCGCCGGCCGCGCGCTGTCCGCTGAGCGATTCGAGTTCGGGCCCGGGGTCCACCCCCATCGCCACCCTTGCGGCGCGCACGTAGTACAGCCCTTCCACCGCGCTTTCCTTGGCCAGTTGAGCCTGACGCACCGTGGTGGCCTGCTCGATCTGCGACGAGGCGGCGGTGTAGCGCTCGGAGGCGTCGGCCATTGCCTGCTTGGAGGCTTCGTCGGTGCCGGACAGGTTGAGCACCTGGCCGCCGAGCCTTTCGATGAGGCGGCGCGCATCGGCCTTGGCGTCGGCGAGCGATGCGGCGGTGCGCCGGCCCGAGGCCTGCTGCGTTGAGTAGACGAGGATCGCGAGCGCGACGACGACCACGACGAGGAGAACGACCAAGGTGCCTGACATGACGTCCAGCGTACCGACGGGAAATACTCGTGTTTCGGCTCGTCGTGCGCGCTCGCGGGCTCAACCCCCGTTCACGCGAGCAACCACGAGTCGCCCTGCCAACATTGGTGGTCGCTGCTTCGAATCCGCGTGCTCGGCTCTGGAGCCGGCGCCGTCGACACGTCCTCCAGGACGGCGTGGAGGTGTAGGGCCAGCGTCCTGCGCAGGTGCCAGGCCACGTCGCCCTCGTCGGCGGACTCGGGATGATTGAAGTAATCGTTGTGCGCCGTGCCGCGGGCGTGGCGCGCGGGGGTGTTGCCGGTGATCGCGATGTCGCGGATGCCGGGGCCGAACAACGGCCG
>JAHFVB010000531.1 GCA_023264755.1 Mycobacterium sp.
GACGGCGCCCTGGTCAACCTGATGAATACCACCCCCGACGGTGACTTCCAGACCTACAAGGCCAACGACGGTGCCTACGTCCGCGACCACTTCTTCGGTCGCGACCCGCGCACCAAGGCGCTCGTCGAGCCCATGACCGACAGCGAGATCTGGAACCTCAAGCGCGGCGGCCACGACTACCGCAAGGTGTACGCCGCCTACCGGGCGGCGATGGAACACAAGGGCCAACCGACGGTGATCCTGGCCCACACCATCAAGGGCTACACGCTGGGCAAGCACTTCGAGGGTCGCAACGCCACCCACCAGATGAAGAAGCTGGCGCTGCAGGACCTCAAGGACTTCCGCGAGGCACAGCGCATCCCGATCACCGATGCCCAGCTCGAGGAGAACCCGTACCTCCCGCCGTACTACCACCCGGGACCCGACGCGCCGGAGATCCGCTACCTGCTGGATCGCCGCCGCACCCTCGGCGGATTCGTGCCGGCCCGGCGCAACAAGACCAAGGCGCTACCGCTGCCGAGCCGCGACGTCTACAAGTCGCTCAAGAAGGGGTCGGGCACCCAAAGCGTTGCCACCACCATGGCGATCGTGCGCACCTTCAAGGAGTTGTTGCGGGACAAGGAGATCGGCAAGCGCATCGTCCCGATCATCCCGGACGAGGCGCGCACGTTCGGCATGGACTCGTGGTTCCCGAGCCTCAAGATCTACAACCGCAACGGCCAGCTCTACACCGCCGTCGACGCCGAATTGATGCTGGCCTACAAGGAAAGCGAGATCGGCCAGATCCTGCACGAGGGCATCAACGAGGCGGGCTCGACGGCGTCGTTCACCGCGGTCGGCACGTCGTACTCGACGCACAACGAGCCGATGATCCCGCTGTACATCTTCTATTCGATGTTCGGCTTCCAACGCACCGGTGACGGACTGTGGGCGGCAACCGATCAGATGGCCCGCGGCTTCGTCCTCGGCGCCACCGCGGGACGCACCACGCTGACCGGCGAGGGTCTGCAGCACGCCGACGGGCATTCCCTGCTGCTGGCGGCGTCCAATCCTGCTGTCGTGGCCTACGATCCGGCGTTCGCCTACGAGATCGCCTACATCATCGAGAGCGGCCTGGCTCGGATGTACGGCGAGGACGCCGAAAACGTCTTCTTCTACATCACCATCTACAACGAGCCCTACGTCCAGCCTGCCGAGCCGGAGAACTTCGACCCGGAGGGACTGCTCAATGGCATGTACCGGTACCGGGCGTCGAAGGACAAGCGCACCAACGTCGCGCAGATCCTCACCTCGGGCGTGGCGATGCCGGAGGCATTGCGGGCCGCGGACCTACTGGCCGCCGAATGGGACGTCGCCGCCGACGTCTGGTCGGTGACCAGCTGGGGTGAGCTCAACCGCGACGGCATCGCCTGCGAGAAGGCCCGGCTGCGCCATCCCGACCAGCCCGCGGCGGTGCCGTACGTGACCAAGGCGCTCGAGTCGACCGCGGGTCCCGTGGTCGCGGTATCGGACTGGATGCGGGCCGTTCCCGAGCAGATCCGCCCGTGGGTGCCCAACTCGTACCTCACCCTGGGCACCGACGGCTTCGGTTTCTCCGACACCAGGCCGGCCGCGCGGCGCTACTTCAACACCGACGCCGAGTCCGTGGTGGTGGCGGTCCTGGAAGCCCTGGCCCGCGACGGCGAGATCGATCCGTCGGTGGCCATCGCGGCGGCCAAGCAGTATCAGATCGACGACGTCATGGCTGCGCCGGTTCAAATGTCGGACCCGGGACCGGGGGCCTAGTCGGAGGGCCCGCGCCCAAAGCGTGCGCCCATTTGGAGGAATCCACCAGAACCTTGGCGTAGCTTTTAGGGGTGACCGACAACCAGTCCGCCGCGGCACGCTCGTCCCTCGAACTGCTGGACTCCGTTCCAGAGTCGCTGTTGCGCCGCGTCAAGCAGTATTCCGGGCGCTTGGCGACCGAGGCCGTGCACGTGATGGGCGACCGGCTGCCGTTCTTCGCCGAGCTAGAGGCTTCCCAGCGCGCCAGCGTGCAGCTGGTGGTGCAGACGGCGTTGGTCAACTTCGCCGAATGGATGCGCAACCCGCGCGGCGACGTGGGCTACACCGCCGAGGCCTTCGCCCTCGTCCCGCAGGAACTGACTCGCCGGATCGCACTTCGACAGACCGTCGACATGGTTCGGGTCACGATGGAGCACTTCGAGGAAGTCGTGCCGATGCTGGCCCGCAACGACGAGCAGATGACGGCGCTGACCATCGGCATCCTGCGCTACAGCCGCAACCTGGCCTTCGCCGCCGCGTCGGGGTACGCGGACGCAGCCGAGGCCCGAGGCGCCTGGGACACCCGGATGGAAGCCAACGTGGTGGACGCGGTGGTCCGCGGTGACGTCGGCCCGGAACTGCAATCCCAGGCCGCCGCATTGAACTGGGATGCCACCGCTCCTGCGACCGTCATCGTCGGCTTGCCACGACCGGAGCGCCTCGACTTCACCAGCGAGGACGTTCATGCGATCGTCCATCGCCACCACCGGGCCGCCCTGACCGACGTGCACGGCGCCTGGCTGGTGGCGATCGTGTCGGGCCCGCTGGCCCCGACGGACCGGTTCCTGGCCGACTTGCTGCAGGTCTTCGCCGACGGCCCGGTCGTCATCGGGCCCGCGGCGTCGTCACTGCCGGGGGCCCACTACAGCGCCACCGAGGCCATCGCAGGCATGAACGCCGTCGCCGGTTGGAGTGGCGCACCGCGGCCCGTGCCCGCGCGCGAACTGTTGCCCGAACGCGCCCTGCTCGGCGATTCCACGGCGTTGGCTGCCCTGGAGTCAGACGTGATGCGCCCGCTCGCCGAAGCCGGCCCCGCGCTCGCCGAGACACTGGATGCCTACCTCGACTCCGGGGGTGCCATAGAGGCTTGCGCACGCAAATTGTTCGTTCATCCAAACACGGTCCGCTACCGGCTGAAACGGATCACAGACTTCACCGGGCGGGATCCCACCGTCCCCCGCGATGCGTACGTGCTGCGGGTAGCCACGACGATCGGCCGCCTGTCTCGGTACGGATCGCATTCCAACTCGCAAAATGGCAATGTGGCCCAGATAACACGTCCCATGACCGGCGCGTTCGGTCCGGCCCAGAAGAGCTGAAGGTCGCGTTCCGGTGTCGGTGACGTCGCATCACATGCCGTTTTGTGGACTACCTACAAAAACATAAGACCATGTTCATAATCTCTTACACCGCACAAAACCGTCTTCACAGTGTTTTCTTAATTCGTGCCTGAAAACGCCGTGCTTGCGCTGCTCGCTCCCGGACAGGGTTCCCAGACCCCCGGCATGCTCGCGCCGTGGCTGGAACTCCCCGGAGCCGACGCCGTCGTCGCCGCCTGGTCGGAGGCGATTGGCCTGGATCTCGCCCGGCTAGGCACCACCGCCACTGCGGAGGAGATCACCGACACCGCAGTCACCCAGCCCCTGGTCGTCGCAGCCACGCTGCTGGCCCACCGGGAACTGACCAAGCGCGGCCTGCTCACCGCAGCCCAGAAGGTCGTTGCCGGCCACTCGGTCGGCGAGCTCGCCGCCTACG
>JAHFVB010000128.1:0-3756 GCA_023264755.1 Mycobacterium sp.
CGCCGGCGCCGACGTGTTCATGGGCGTCTCGGCCGGCCTGGTGCCGGAGGAGTTGATCGCGACGATGACGCCGGGCGGCATCGTCTTCGCGATGTCCAACCCGGACCCGGAGATCCACCCCGACGCGGCGAGCAAGTACGCCGCCGTGGTGGCCACCGGCCGCAGCGACTTCCCCAACCAGATCAACAACGTGTTGGCCTTCCCCGGCGTGTTCCGCGGTGCCCTCGACGCGGGCGCGCGGCGCATCACCGAGCGGATGAAGGTCGCTGCGGCCGAGGCGATCTTCTCCGTGGTGGGTGACGACCTGGCCGTCGACCACATCGTGCCGAGCGCGCTCGACCCGCGGGTCGGACCGGCAGTCGCGGCTGCGGTGGCAGCCGCGTCCAAGGTCTGAGTTGCGGAGGCGGCGGCTGGCGGTTGCGCTGAGCGCGCTGTTGCTCGCCGGCTGCGGTGGCAACTCGCCGCCGGCCTCGATCGGCGTCGGCGCGGGGGTGCAACCCGAATCGGTCTTGTTGGCCCAGCTGTATGCGGCCGCGCTGCGCTACCACGGCAGCCCCGCGCACGTGGAGTCCGGCCAGGATCCGCTCGGCGCGCTCGACGACGCCGCCGTCGAGGTAGTGCCGGGGCTGACGGGCCAGCTACTGCGGCGATTCGAACCGGGGGCCGTCGCGCGGGGCGACGAACAGGTCTACCGGTCCATGATCTCCGCGCTGCCCGAGGGGATCACCGCCGGCGATTACGCGCAGTCGGCCGCCGACAAGCCCGCGCTCGCCGTCTCCGAGACCACCGCCAAGAGCTGGGGCGGACGCGACGTGGCGACCTTGGTGGCCCACTGTCCGACCGGCGTCGGCGCGGTCGCCGGGGCCGGCTCGCCGGCCGTCGTCGGCACCTGCCGGTTGCCGTCGGTGCGCGAGTACCCCGATGCGGCAGGGCTTTTCGCAGCGTTGCACTCGGGTCAGGTTCAGGCCGCATGGACGTCGACCGCTGCGCCGAACATCCCCTCCGATGTCGTGGTGCTGGCCGATCGCACGTCGCTGATCCGGGCCGAGAACGTGGTACCGCTCTACCGGCGCAACGAGTTGACCGAGCGGCAGGTGTTGGCGCTCAACGAGATTGCCGGCGAGCTGGACACCGGTGCGCTGGCCGACATGCGCCGCCAGGTGGCCAACGGCGCCGACCCCGGTGCGGTGGTGTCGGCCTGGTTGGCCGACCACCCGCTGGGGCACTGACCCCCGCCGCGGCCGACGCGGCCCGGCACCGACGAGCGGGCGCTCAGTGCACGGGCGGCATCAACTTCGACGTCATGGTCGAGAACAGTTTCTGGTAGCCCGATCCGGTGACCCGGACGATGACGTCGAGCGCCTTGGCGTCCGGCCCGACCAGCACCCGCGCCTTGTTCTTGCGCACGGCGTCGAGGATGATCGTCGCGGCCTTCTCCGGGGTGGTCATGGTCAACTTCTTGTCGAAGAACTCGGTCAGCGACTTCGTGTCCACGCCTTCGGCCGCCGTCGAGTTCCGCATGATCGCGGTCTTGATGCCGCCGGGATGCACGGTGGTGACCTTCACCGGGTGCCGGTTGGCCATCATCTCCTGGCGCAGGGCCTCGGTGAAGCCGCGCACGGCGAACTTCGCCGAGTTGTAGGCCGCCTGACCCGGGACCGAGAAGATGCCGAACAGGCTGGAGACGTTGACGACGTGGCCATCACCGGAGGCGATGAGGTGCGGCAGGAAGGCCTTCGTGCCGTTGACGACACCCCAGAAGTCGACGTCCATCACGCGTTCGATGTCCTTGAACGGCGTGACTTCGACGTCTCCGACGTAGGCGATGCCGGCATTGTTGTAGATCTGGTTGACCTTGCCGAAGTGATCCTTCACGGCGTCGGCGTACAGCAGGAAGGCCTCGCGTTCGGTGACGTCGAGCCGGTCGCTCTTGACCTGGGCGCCGATGGCCTTGAGCCGCTCCTCGGTGGTCGCCAGACCCTCGGTGTCCACGTCGCTGATGGCGACGCTGGCGCCGGAGCGACCCAGTTCGAGGGCCAGTGCCTGCCCGATGCCCGAACCTGCGCCGGTCACCACCACTACCTTGCCAGCGAACCCCTGCATGACCACTCCCTCGAGATGTTGGACGTGTGTTGAGTGGTTGTCAGGCTAACCGATACCGCCGGTCCCAGCATCGACGGGTTCTGGCCGACGCAGCCTCAGCCAAAGGCCTCGTCGATGATCTCCTGCTGCTCGACGGCGTGGACCTTGGAGCTACCCGAGGACGGCGCCGACATGGCCCGCCGGGAGATGCGCTTGATGCCGGTCAGCTTGTCGGGCAGTTGTTCGGGCATCGCGAGCCCGAACGTCGGCCACGCGCCCTGGTTGGCCGGCTCCTCCTGCACCCAGAAGAACTGCTGGGCGTTCGGATACTCGTCCAGCGTCTTGCCGAGCCGGCGCTTTGGCAGCGGGTACAGCTGCTCGACGCGCACGATCGCGATGTCCTCGCGAGCGTCCTTGGCCTTGCGGGCCGCCAGGTCGTAGTAGATCTTGCCGCTGGTCAGCAGGATCCGCTTGACCTTCGAGCGGTCGCCCTCGCCCTCGGAGTAGGTGGGCTCCTCGAGGATCGAGCGGAACTTCTGCTCGGTGAAGTCGCGGATGTCGCTCACGGCCGCCTTGTTGCGCAGCATCGACTTCGGGGTGAAGACGATCAGCGGACGGTGGATGCCGTCCTTCGCGTGGCGGCGCAGCAGGTGGAAGTAGTTGGCGGGCGTCGACGGCATCGCCACCGTCATCGAACCCTCCGCACACACCTGCAGGAAGCGTTCGATGCGCCCGGACGTGTGGTCGGGACCCTGACCTTCGTGTCCGTGGGGGAGTAGCAGCACCACGTCGGAGAGTTGGCCCCACTTGGCCTCACCGGAGCTGATGAACTCGTCGATGATGGACTGCGCGCCGTTGACGAAGTCGCCGAACTGCGCCTCCCACAACACCATTGCGTCGGGGTTGCCCACCGAGTAGCCGTACTCGAAGCCGACGGCCGCGTACTCGGACAGCGCCGAGTCGTAGACCATGAACTTGCCGCCGGTCGGGGTGCCGTCCTCTTTGAGCGTCAGCAGTTCCAACGGGGTGAACTCGGTGCCGGTCTTGCGGTCGATGATCACCGAGTGCCGCTGGGTGAACGTGCCACGGCGGGTGTCCTGGCCGGTCAGCCGCACCAGCTTGCCCTCCGACACCAGGCTGCCCAACGCGAGCAGTTCGCCGAAGGCCCAGTCGATCTTGCCCTCGTAGGCCATCTCGCGGCGCTTCTCGAGCACCGGCTTGACGCGGGGGTGCACGGTGAAGTCCTCGGGTACCGCCAGATGCGCGTCGCCGATCCTGGCGAGCAGCGACTTGTCCACGGCCGTACTGAGTTTCGCGGGCAGTTTCTGGTCGGATTCCACCGACTCGCTGGGTTCGATGTCGTGCTTCTCGAGGTCGCGGACCTCGTTGAACACTCGCTCGAGTTGGCCCTGGTAGTCGCGCAGGGCGTCCTCGGCCTCCTTCATCGAGATGTCGCCACGACCGATGAGCGCTTCGGTGTAGGTCTTGCGGACGCCGCGCTTGGTGTCGATGACGTCGTACATCCCGGGCTGGGTCATCGACGGGTCGTCGCCTTCGTTGTGCCCGCGGCGGCGGTAGCACAGCATGTCGATGATGACGTCCTTCTTGAACTGCTGACGGAAGTCGACGGCCAGTCGGGCCACCCACGACGCGGCCTCGGGGTCGTCGCCGTTG
>JAHFVB010000128.1:3766-10315 GCA_023264755.1 Mycobacterium sp.
GATCTGGTTGTTGACGATGATGTGGATGGTGCCGCCCGTGCGGTAGCCGCGGAGCAGCGCCAGGTTAAGCGTCTCGGCTACCACGCCTTGGCCCGCGAACGCCGCGTCGCCGTGCAGCATCAGCGGTACCACCGAGAAGCCGTCGGGTCCGTCGCCCTTGTCCAGCAGGTCCTGCTTGGCGCGTACCAGGCCCTCCATGACCGGGTCGACGGCCTCGAGGTGCGACGGGTTGGCCACCAGCGACACGTCGATGTCGTTGTCGCCGAACATCTGCAGGTAGTTGCCGCTGGCGCCCAGGTGGTACTTCACGTCGCCGGAGCCATGGGCTTGCGACGGGTTGAGGTTGCCCTCGAACTCGCTGAAGATCTGCGAGTACGGCTTGCCGACGATGTTGGCCAGCACGTTGAGCCGGCCGCGGTGCGGCATGCCGATGACCACCTCGTCGAGCCCGTGTTCGGCGGCCTGGTCGAGCACGGCGTCCATCATCGGAATGACGGTCTCGGCACCTTCTAGCGAGAAGCGCTTCTGGCCAACGTATTTCGTCTGTAGGAACGTCTCGAAGGCCTCGGCCGCATTCAGCTTGCTCAGGATGTACTTCTGCTCGGCGACGGTCGGCTTTCCGTGCTTGACCTCGACGCGCTCCTGAATCCACTTCTGCTGCTCGGGTTCCAGGATGTGGGTGTACTCGACACCGACGTGACGGCAGTACGCGTCGCGCAGGACCGACAGCACGTCGCGCAGCTTCTTGAACTCCTTGCCCGCGAACCCGTCGACCTTGAACACCCGGTCCAGGTCCCACAGGGTCAGCCCGTGGGTGAGGACGTCGAGGTCGGGGTGGCTGCGGAACCGGGTCTTGTCCAGTCGCAGCGGGTCGATGTCGGCCATCAGGTGGCCGCGGTTGCGGTAGGCCGCAATCAGTTCGATGACCCGGGCGTTCTTGTCGGCGATCGGGTCGGGGTTGTCGGTGCGCCACCGGACCGGCTCGTAGGGGATGCCGAGCTCGCGGAAGATCTCGTCGAAGAAGTCGTCGGAGAGCAGCAACTGGTGGATGGTGCGCAGGAAGTCGCCGGACTCCGCGCCCTGGATGATGCGGTGGTCGTAGGTCGAGGTCAGCGTGATGAGCTTGCCGAGCCCCATCTCGGCGATGCGTTCCTCGCTGGCGCCCTGGAACTCGGCGGGGTACTCCATGGCGCCCGCACCGATGATGGCGCCCTGGCCACTCATCAGCCGCGGCACCGAGTGGACGGTCCCGATGGTGCCGGGGTTGGTCAGCGAGATCGTCACGCCGGCAAAGTCTTCGGCGGTGAGCTTGCCGTCCCGGGCCCGTCGGACGATGTCTTCGTACGCTGCGATGAACTGGCCGAATGCCATTGTCTCGCAACGCTTGATGGCGGCGACGACGAGCTGGCGCTTGCCGTCCTTGCCCTGCAGGTCGATGGCGAGGCCCAGATTCGTGTGAGCTGGGGTGACGACGTTGGGCTTGCCGTCGATCTCGGCGAAGTGCCGATTGAGGTTGGGGAACTCCTTGACCGCTTGCACGATCGCGTAGCCGAGCAGGTGGGTGAAGCTGATCTTGCCGCCGCGGGTGCGCTTGAGGTGGTTGTTGATGACCACGCGATTGTCGATCATCAGCTTGGCCGGGATGGCCCGCACGCTGGTGGCGGTCGGCACGTCCAGCGAAGCATTCATGTTCTTGACGACGGCCGCCGCCGCGCCGCGCAGCACCGCGACCTCGTCGCCGTCGGAGGCCGGGACGGGCGCCGGGGCCTTGGCGGTGGGGGCAGCCTTGGCGGGTTCGGGACTGGGCGCGGGCTCCTTGCGCACCGGAGCCGGCGCGGCGGCCTTCGGGGCGGGCGTGGGCTTGCCGTTGCCCGACGGGGGAGCCTCGGTCTTGATCTCGGCCTTGGCCTCGGTCTTGGCCTCGGCGGCGGGAGCCGGTGCCGGGGTGGGCCGGCCGTTGCCACCGGAGGTGGCGGAAGTCGTTGCCCCCGTAGTCGGCTCGGGGGAGTAGTCGACGAGGAACTCGTGCCAACTCGGATCAACCGATGAGGGATCCTCACGGAACTTGCGATACATCTCCTCGACCAACCATTCGTTCTGACCGAATGGTGAAGGTGAAGTGCTCACGGCGGCTTCTCGCCTCGATTCCTTCTGCGCGAGCGAATCTGCTTCGCCCGCCTGATTCTCCGCGGTTGCCCGCCCTATGCCGTCCTAAAGGCTAGCGCCTTCGGAGCCGCAGGGAACCGGCAACCGCACTTGTCTGCCCTAGCCGACACCAATGGCGGCACAGGGGTCTGGCTAAGGCTGCCGAACGGGCAGCATGCGCAACGTCGACGGCCACCGTGGCGGTGGACTACCGAAGGCCAGTTGCGCGTTGCCGACGATCTTCTTGCCCATCATCCTGTTGCCGACGCCTCCGACGACCGCTCCGATGCCGACGGGCAACATCTTGCCGAAGGCGATGGCCCCGCGCTTCAAGGCGTACTTCTTCACGAAGAACTTCAGCAGTCGGGAGTTCAACTGTGACACGGCGGGCAGAGGCAGCGCCGCTGCGCCGTCGGACAACCAGGCCCCGCTGGTACGTCCGGTGCCGATCAGGTCCGCCACGGCGCGACGGCCGTCCTCGCCCACCAACACGGCCAGTACCAGCGCGCGTCGCCGTTCGCGATGCTCGGCGGGGATGCCGTGAACCTCGGCGACGGCGAGTACGAAGACGGCGGTGGCTTCCAGGAAGACCACCGTTTCTCCGGCGATCGCCGACATCGCGACCAGCGTGCCGATGCCTGGGAAGGCTGCTGCCGAACCCACGGCCGCTCCACTGGCCATCACCGCGGCCAGATAGTGCTTCTCGAGCTTGGTCACCAACTCGGCGGGCGTCGCGTCGGGGGCGCCCGCCCGCAACCGTTCGACGTAGGCCTTCACCGCCGGGGCCTGCACGCGGGCGCCGCTCTCGATGAGCTGGGACAGCACCTTTGCCGCCATGGTCGGGTCCTCGGCCGGGGTCTTGCCGGTCGCAAGAACTTGGTTCTTGGCGCTGGAACGAGCACTCATGACTCGGCCTCCCTATCACGAACGGCGAAAACTCAGGTTATCGCTTCGTCAACGAACGCCGACGGGCCGGAGGTGCCCGGTTATGACCTCGGTCACGAATGTCGGGCTGGCCTGCGGGAAGAAAAAACTCATATGCGTTGCTAACCAAGTTCATGGCAACATCAGCCGACGTGGCAGCGGCAGGCGTCGAGAGCGGTACCTCGGCTTCCCCTGCGCCCAGCCGGGCGAAGATGATCGTGGTGCTCGGGCTGCTGGTCGCCCTGGGCCCGCTGACCATCGACATGTATCTGCCGGCGCTGCCGCGGATCGCCGACGAACTGTCCGTGTCGTCGTCGCTGGTGCAGTTGACGCTGACCGGGACGCTGGCCGGGCTGGCGCTCGGACAGCTGGTCGTCGGCCCGCTCTCGGACTCACTGGGGCGCCGTCGCCCGCTGATGGCCGGTATCGGGCTGCACATGGCCGCCTCGGTGCTGTGCCTGTTCGCGCCGAACATCGTCACGCTGGGGTTGGCCCGCGGAGTACAGGGCTTCGGTGCGGCCGCCGCGATGGTGGTGGCCATCGCAGTTGTCGGTGATCTCTACGTCGACAACGTCGCGGCCACGGTGCTGTCCCGACTGATGCTGGTGTTGGGCGTGGCCCCCGTCGTCGCGCCGTCGTTGGGCGCCGCGGTACTGCTGCGCGCTTCCTGGCACTGGGTCTTCGCCGTGCTGGTGGTGCTGGGGGGCGCGCTGCTGGTGCTCGCCGCGTTGGCGCTGCCGGAGACGTTGCCCGCAGCACATCGTCGGCCGTTGCGAGTGCGAGGCATTCTGGTCACCTACGGCGAGCTCCTGAGGGACATGCGATTCGTGATCCTGGTGCTGGTCGCGGCACTTGGCATGTCGGGATTGTTCGCCTACATCGCGGCTGCCCCGTTCGTGCTGCAGGGCCGCTTCGGCTTGGACCAGCAGTCCTTTGCCCTGGTGTTCGGAGCAGGTGCCGTCGCCTTGATCGGTGCCACCCAAGGCAACGTCGTGCTGCTGAAGCGGTTCTCCCCGCAGCGCATCGTGGTGTGGGCACTGGTCGCGTCGGTGCTGGTCGGGTTGGTCTTCGTGGGGCTGACCGCAGCGGGCGTCGGCGGCTTGCCCGCCGTCCTCGTGCCGATCTGGTTGATTCTGGCCGCCATGGGCCTGGTCATCCCCAACGCTCCGGCCCTGGCCCTGTCCCGGCACCCCGATGCGGCGGGGACGTCGGCTGCGTTGCTGGGCGCCGCGCAGTTCGGGCTCGGGGCCGCGGTGGCGCCGCTAGTGGGGGTGCTCGGCAACGACGAGTTCGCCCTCGCGCTGGTCATGACGACCGGCGTGGTGATCGCGTTGCTTGCGCTGCTCCTCGTCGGGGTGCCCACTGCCGCCCGCGAAGTGTCGGGGCCGGCCGGCCCCATTCCCGACCCGGCGTGAACGCGCGGCCTCGGCCGGTCCGACTTGTCGGGGTAACTTCGGGTCCGTAGCGTCGCTGCGATAGCGTCGTTACCCAGGTCGATTTGATGTTGCACAGACTGGTCATCCCGCAGGTACCCCGCGCCCTCCCGGCACGGGCGCCGAGGCAACCCGTCGTGGGCCCGGTGACCCCGTGACAGCCGCCTTCACGCGGCGTTTTCAGGATCCGCAACGCACGGCCAACCCGTGGCACGCGCTGTGGGCCATGATGGTCGGCTTCTTCATGATCCTGCTCGACGCCACAATCGTCGCGGTGGCCAATCGGGAGATTCTCAAACACCTCAAGACCGACTACAACGGCGTCATCTGGGTCACCAGCGCGTACCTGTTGGCCTACGCGGTGCTGCTGCTACTGGCCGGCCGCCTCGGTGACCGGTTCGGACCCAAGAACCTCTACCTGATCGGGCTCGCGGTGTTCACCGGAGCCTCGCTGTGGTGTGGCCTGTCGGGCAGCCTGGAGATGTTGGTCGCCGCTCGCGTCGTGCAGGGTGTCGGCGCCGCGCTGATGACTCCCCAGACCTTGTCGACGATTACCAAGATCTTCCCGGCCGAGCGGCGCGGGGTCGCGCTGAGCGTGTGGGGCGCGACCGCTGGCGTGGCGACGCTCGTCGGCCCGCTGGCGGGCGGCTTTCTGATCGACGCCCTTGGCTGGCAATGGATCTTCATCGTCAACGTGCCGATCGGCCTCATCGGGTTGGGGCTCGCGGTGTGGTTCGTGCCGGTGTTGCCCACCGAGGAACCCGGATTCGACGTGCTCGGCGTACTGCTGTCCGGAGTCGGATTGTTCCTGATCGTGTTCGCGTTGCAGGAGGGCCAGACGCACGACTGGGCGTGGTGGATCTGGGCCGCGATCGTCGTGGGGATGGCCTTCCTGGCGGGCTTCGTGTACTGGCAATCGGTGAATCGCGACGAGCCGCTCATCCCGCTGAGGATCTTCCGCGACACCGACTTCAGCATGTCCAATCTCGGCATCGCGGTCATCGGGTTCGCGGTGACGGCCCTGGTGGTGCCGCTGATGTTCTACGCGCAGGGAGTGTGCGGGCTGTCCCCGACGCGCTCGGCGCTGCTGTTGGCGCCGATGGCCATCTCCTCCGGGGTGCTGGCCCCGTTCGTCGGACGGATCGTCGACCGCATGCATCCGCAGCCCATCGTCGGATTCGGCTTCTCGGCGGTGGCGATCGCGCTGACGTGGCTGTCGGTGGAGTTGACCCCGACCACGCCGATCTGGCGGCTGGTGCTGCCGATCATCGTCGTGGGCGTCGGGATGGCATTCATCTGGTCGCCGTTGGCGGCCACCGCGACGCGCAACCTGCCACCGGGCCTGGCCGGCGCCGGTTCGGGGGTCTACAACACGACGCGCCAAGTCGGAAGCGTGCTCGGCAGCGCCGGCATCGCGGCGATCATGACCGCGCGGATCAGCGCCGAGTTGCCCGCCCTCGGCGGCGGCGATGGGGCTCCGGCTTCGGGTGCCGTGGTCGAACTCCCGGACTTCCTCAAGGCGCCGTACTCCGCCGCGCTGTCGCAAGCCCTGCTGTTGCCGGCCTTCGTCGCCCTGTTCGGCGTCATTGCGGCGCTGTTCCTGCGCGGCTTCGGCGATGGCCTCCGCTTCGTCGCCCCGGAGGACGTCGTCGCGGCGCCACGGCGCCGGTCCGGTACGCGCCGCCTCGATGCCCGTGGTGGGCGGGCCGCCGCGGTCGCCGACGTCGACTACTTTCCCGACGACGACGAGTACGTCGAGTTCACCGTCGAGTGGGACGATCCCGACGAGTGGGACGATCCCCACGAGTGGGCCGATCCCGAGCCGCCACCGGCCGGCGCACGGGAGTCCGGGTCGGTCGTCGTCGAGGGGGACGAGAGCACGACCGTGCCGATGTACGTCCACGTCGAACATCCCCTGCCCGCCCCGGCGGACGCCTGGCACGGCGGACCCGTGGAGTCGTGGCACAGCCTGCTCGAGGAGGAACCGGAGCCGCAGCTCGAGGCTGCGTTCCCCACACCCGCGCCACCCGAACCCGTCGCGCCGCCG
>JAHFVB010000129.1 GCA_023264755.1 Mycobacterium sp.
GGCGGGCAAACCGACGTCGACCAATCCGATCGCGTCGATCTTCGCCTGGACGCGGGGGCTAGCGCACCGCGGCAAGCTCGACGGCACGCCCGCGGTCGTCGAATTCGCGCAGACACTCGAAGACGTGGTGATCGGAACGGTCGAGGACGGTCACATGACCAAGGATCTGGCCATCCTGATCGGTCCCGACCAGCCGTACCAGACCAGCGAGGAGCACCTGGCCACCATCGCCGACAACCTGGGGCGGGCGCTGAGTTAGTCCCCGCCGGGGGTCAACCGGCCGGCGAAACCTGCCGCTGCGGCTCGGTGTGTGCGTCGACGAAGTCGGCGATCAGTTCGGTGACGATGCCCGGCGCCTCGAGCATCGGAATGTGGCCGACGCCGTCCAACCGCGTGATCGTGGCGTCGTCGGGCAGGTGCTTGACGAAGTGGCGGGCCCCGCGGGGGTGCGGGAAGACCCGGTCCTTCTCGCACAACACCAGCTGCGTCGGAATCTCGATGTCCGGAAGTTCCAGCAGCCCCGGCATCCGCAGCGTCTTGACCAGCAATTGCAGGTAGGCCGTGCAGTGGGTGGCGTCCTCGACCAGGGCGACCAGGTCGGGGTGGCTGGGCCCGTTGGCGGGCCCGCTGACGGCCAACGTCGCCAACCGCCGCGCGAAGGGCAGCCCCAGGATGCGCGGGCCCACCAGGCGCGCGGCGATCAGAGCCGGGCCGCCGAGCACGAACTTCAGCACCGTCTCGTACTTGCTGATCGAGTGTTGACCCCAGCCGCCGGCCGGCGCGATGGCCGTCACCGTGCGGGCGCGTCCGCGGCGCTCCAACTCGAACGCCACCCAGCCGCCCAGCGAATTGCCGACGATGTGCGCGGTTTGCCAGCCCAGCTGATCCATGCGGCGTTCGACGTCGTCGACGAGTGCGGACGTGTCGAGGAACCACGAGTCGGCCTTGGGTCCACCGTGGTGTCCGACCATCGTGGGGGCGAATACCTCGAACCGGCCCGTCTCGGCCAATTGGTCGGCGACCGTGCGCCACACGTTCTGCGAGCAGAGGAAGGGATGCAGCATCACGATCGGCTCGCCGGAGCCGAGGTGGATGGGATCGCGCGTCGTCATGTCGCCGACCCTAAGGTGATACCGGCGGTACCGCAAGGACGGTCCGGCGTTGCCCGCTGCGTCGCGGCCCCGGGACCGGCCTCGAAGGAGCCGAGAACCTGTGACGCAGAGCGGCCCCGCGCAGCCGCTACTGTCGTCAACCGTGATCGTCAGCACCATCAACGTCAATGGAATCCGCGCCGCGGTCAAGCAGCGCTCGCCGGAGAACCTCGGCCTGCTGGCCTGGTTGAAGGAGACCACCGCCGACGTGGTGTGCCTGCAGGAGACGCGCGCTGACGACGACCAACTGGGCGAAGCGCTGGCGCCCGCGCTGGCCGACGGCTGGCACCTGGCCTCAGCGGACCCGCACCTCAAGGGCCGCAACGGCGTTGCGGTACTGAGCAGGCACCCGATCGCCCGGGTGAAGATCGGGCCGGGAGCCGACGAATTCGCCGCCCACGGCCGCTACCTGGAGGTCGACACCGCGGAGCTGACGGTGGCCAGTGTGTACTTCCCGACGGGGGAGGCCGAGACCGACCGGCAGCTGGAGAAGGAACGCTTCATGGCTGCGGTGGCCGCGCGGATGGACGTGCTCCGCGAGCTGCGCCGCGATGCGGTGGTGTGCGGCGACTGGAACATCGGACACACCGAGCGGGACATCAAGGCCTGGAAGGCCAACCAGAAGCGCGCGGGCTTCCTGCCGAGTGAGCGGGCCTGGCTCACCGCCCTCTTGGACACCGGGTGGGTGGACGTGGTGCGGGTGATGCACCCGGAGGTGGCGGGCCCGTACAGCTGGTGGTCGTGGCGGGGCAAGGCCTTCGACAACGACGCGGGGTGGCGCATCGACTACCAATTGGCGACGTCGAAGCTGGCCGCGCGGGTCGTCGCCGCCCGGGTGGAGCGGGCCGATGCGTATCGGCTGCGCTGGTCCGATCACGCCCCGGTCACCGTCGAGTACGGCTAACCGCTGGCGTGCTCACCCACTGTCATCGTGTGCTCCCTCGCCGGGTCGACCGTATGGTCGGCGTCGACGGGGAGGTTGGGTAGCCGACTACGCGATTCGGGTGCTGGGCACCGACCAATCCGGGCGCCGGCCCAGGTGGGCCAGGAGGCGCGCGAAGTCATCGGGACCGTCGGCTGCGACCGCGGGCCCGAACGAGGCCCCGGCGGTGGTGCGGTAGTCGCCATCGGGGACGAACAGCGCCAGCGGCATTGCGGCGGTGACGACTTCGGTCGGCAGTTGGTACGTCAGGCCAAGCGTGGCGGCCACGTCCCAGCCGTGCACGACGTAGTCGATGAAGTGGAAGTCCATCGCGACGGTGCGGGGGAAGGTCGCCCCTGGCCCGAAATCGGGTAGCGCGAACGTGGCCTCGGACGCACCGGTGGCGGCAAAGGCGTCGAGTACGTCGCGGGCCGCGGCGGCATAGGTGGCGCTGGGGTCCGCGAGGAGGTCGGCCCGGACGGACTCCGGCCGCCACACGTCTGCGACGTCCCCGCAGCCTCGGGCCGCCGCCGCGAATCCGCGGTGCTGGACGGTCATGTGCGCGAGCAGGTCGGCGAGGTTCCAGCCCGCGCACGGGGTGGGCCGGTCCAGGTCGGGCAGCGTGACCGTGTCGACGACGTCGACGGTCTTGAGCACCGCGGCGCGGTGGAGTGGCCGGAAGTCGGAGTCATTGATATGCATGAGCAGATGATAAGCATGCGCATACGATATGGCAATGCCTATCATGGCGCGATGCCACAGCGGTCCCGGCGACCCGACCTCGCAGCGATGCTCGCACCGCTACTGCGGGAGACGATGGCCGCCGAACAACCCATCCTGGAGGCGCACGGGCTGACGATGTGGGGCTATGTCGTCCTGTCGGCGCTGGACCGATCGTCGATGCGTACCCAGGCCGCCCTGGCTCAGGCGATCGGTGCCGACAAGACCCGGATCATCGCCACGCTCGACGAGCTCGAAGAGGCCGGCTACCTCGAGCGCCGGCCCGATCCCGCCGACCGCCGCGTCCGGCTGCTGGCCATCACGCCCGCAGGTCGCCGCGTCAAGGCGGCCACGCAACAGGACATCCAACGCGGGGAGCAGCGCTGGCTGAGCGAGCTCACCGCCGAGGAGGCGCGGATCTTCATCGCGGTGCTCGAACGCTTGAGCAACGTGGAGCCGTGAGCTCGGTTGGCACTGCGTGGAGCGGCCCCGAAACTGCGTGGAAAGATCGACTCATCATGAGTGCCCAGAACCAGCCCGTCGTCTTCTCCGGCGTGCAACCCACGTCCGACTCCCTGCACCTCGGCAATGCGCTTGGGGCGGTCAAGCACTGGGTGGGAATGCAAGACGGCCACGACGCCTACTTCTGCGTGGTGGACCTGCACGCCATCACGATTCCGCAGGACCCGGCCACGCTGCGGCATCGCACCCTGGTCACCGCCGCGCAGTACCTGGCGTTGGGCATCGATCCGGCGCGGGCCACCGTCTTCGTTCAGAGCCACGTATCCGCCCACGCCGAATTGGCTTGGGTGCTGGGCTGTTTCACCGGATTCGGGCAGGCCTCCCGGATGACCCAGTTCAAGGACAAGTCGCAGAAGCAAGGCGCGGACGCCACCACCGTGGGCCTGTTCACCTACCCGGTGCTGATGGCCGCCGACGTGCTGCTCTACGACACCAACCTGGTGCCGGTCGGGGAGGACCAGCGGCAGCACCTCGAGCTCGCCCGCGACGTCGCACAGCGCTTCAACGCGCGCTTCCCCGGCACGTTCGTCGTGCCCGAACCGATGATCGTGAAGGCCACCGCCAAGATCTACGACCTGCAGGACCCGACGGCCAAGATGAGCAAGTCGGCCGCCACCGAGGCGGGGTTGATCAACCTGCTCGACGATCCGGCGAAGTCGGCCAAGAAGATCCGGTCGGCGGTCACCGACAGCGACCGCGAGATTCGCTTCGACCCGGAAGCCAAGGCCGGAGTGTCCAACCTGCTGACCATCCAGTCGGCCGTCACGGGCACCGACGTCGACAAGCTCGTCGAAGGCTATGCCGGGCGCGGATACGGCGACCTCAAGAAGGACACGGCCGAGGCCGTCGTCGAATTCGTGACGCCGATCAAGACCAGGGTCGACGAATTGCTGGCCGATCCGGCCGAGTTGACCGCCATCTTGGCCGCCGGCGCGCAGCGGGCCGACGAAGTGGCTTCGGCCACGTTGCAGCGGGTATACGACCAGTTAGGGTTGCTGCAGCGCAGTCGTTAGCCAAGAGGGAGGCCGGCGCATGGCGGAACCGGCCAAACCCGGGGTGATGGACCGGCTGCGAGCCAGGTTCCCGTGGTTCGACCGCGTCATGCGGGCGCAGGAGCGGTACAACGAGACCAAGGGCGACTTCTACGCCGCCGGCATCACGTACTTCACGATCTTTGCGCTGTTCCCGTTGCTGATGGTCGGCTTCGCGGTCGGTGGCTTCGTGTTGGCCAGTGAACCCGCGCTGCTCGCCTCCATCGAGCGCAGCATCAAGTCGTCGGTGTCCGGTGACCTGGGCAACGAACTGATCAAACTGATGGACTCGGCGATCGCGTCGCGCACCTCGGTCGGCATCATCGGCCTGGCCACCGCGGCGTGGGCCGGGCTCGGCTGGATGGCGAATCTGCGCGAGGCACTCAGCCAGATGTGGGGCAACCAGCGCGGCGAGCCGCCTGGTTTCGTCAAGGCCAAGCTGTCCGATCTCGGCGCGCTGTTGTCGGCCTTCGGCGCCATCGTCCTGACCGTCGCGCTGACCGCGCTGGGCAACGGTTCGGTGATGCGGGCGGTGCTGCGCTGGCTCGGGATCCCCAAGTTCCCCGCCCTGGGGGTGCTGTTGCAGGTGGCCTCGATCGTGGTGGCGCTCGCCGTCTCCTGGTCGCTGTTCACCTGGGTCATCGCGCGCTTGCCGCGGGAGCGCGTCAGCCTGCGCAGCGCGGCTCGGGCCGGACTGTTGGCGGCGCTGGCCTTCGAAGTGTTCAAACTGGTCGCGTCCGTCTATCTGAAGTCGGTGCTGACCGGCCCGGCGGGCGCCACCTTCGGACCCGTGCTGGGCTTGATGGTGTTCGCCTACGTGACGGCCCGGCTGATCCTCTTCGCGACGGCGTGGGCCGCGACGTCGGCCGACTCCCTGCGGGTGGCACCGGTGCCTGCGCCCGGCCCCGCGGAGATCACGCCGCGGGTACAGGTCAACGAGGGCATCGGCGTCGGTGGTGCGATGGTTGCTGCGGCCGTGGGTGCAGTTGGTGTGCTGGGGCTTTCGCGGCTGTGGCGGCGCGACTGACACTCAGATGCGAATCACCGATCGAATGGTGATCGCCTGGGACTCGCAACGCCTGCACGCCAGCGGGCGAACCTTGAGCCGCAGATTCGAAATCGAAAGCGCTTGTTGGCAGAACGGGTAGCAGCAGTTGCACGACAACGTGATCCAAAAGACCGCTGGGTGGTAGTCGGGATTGCAGAACTTCTTGCAGGCGCAGGGGAGTTCGAGCTCGTAATCCAATTCTTCGAGCGAAAACTCGACGACACTTGTCACGATTGCCAGCGTAAAGCGCGTCCGCGGGCTTACGCGTTAGCCGCGCCCGAGGTTGGTCGGGCGCGTCGGGTCGAACGGGGTTACTGCGGGCGCCGGTTGAGCGACCGGGCGCCCAGCATCAGTCCGAAGACCACCACAGCCCCGACGACGCCGACGCCGACCCGCACGGGCGTCCCGTCGATCGGCGGCAGGTTGGCGGCCAGGTTCTGGGCGGTGGCCGCGTCAGTCGCGGTACCCGGGTTCTTCGCGGTGAGCGACGGATCGGGTTCGATGAGCGTGCCCACCTTGGTGCCCGGGGCGGTGGCGAAACCGTAGTCGAGCAGGTGGGCGGCCTGTTCCCAGGGGGCGATGGGGATCCGGGTGCCGTGCATCAGCACCGCGACCAGTCGCCGCCCGTCGTGGTTGGCGGCGCCGACGAACGTCTGGCCGGCGTCGTCGGTGTAACCGGTCTTGCCGCCCATCGCACCGGGGTAGTTGTCCAGCAGCTTGTTGTCGTTCTCGATCGGATAGCCGGCGTCGCCGCGGCCCGGGAAGTTGAACTCGCGGGTGGAGACGATGTCGGCGAACACGGGGTTCTGCCAGGCGTACCGGTAGAACAGGCCGATGTCGTAGGCCGAGGTGCTCATGCCGGGCCCGTCGAGCCCCGACGGCGTGGCCACCCGGGTGTCATGGCCGCCGAGCTTGCGGGCCAGGTCGTTGATCTTGGTCAGCGTGGTGTCCATGCCGCCGAGCTGCATCGAAAGCGCATGGGCGGCATCGTTTCCGGAGTGCATCAAGAGCCCGTGCAGCAGGTCGTTGATCGAGTAGTGGCCGTTTTCGCCGACGCCGACCCGGGTGCCCTCCGCGGCGGCGTCCTCGGCGGTTCCGGCGACGACCTTGTGAATCGGTAGGTCTCTGATCGATTGCATGGCGACGAGCACCTTGATGATGCTGGCGGGGCGGTGCCGAGCGTGCGGGTCCTTGGCGGCGATGATGTCGCCGGAGTCCAGGTCGGCGACCACCCACGCATCGGCCGACACGTCGTCGGGCAGCGGTGGGGTACCGGGTGCGGTGATGATGCCGCAGCTGGAGAGCGCTTCGCCGCCCAGGGGAGTGGCGGGCACGGGGACCGGCAGCGGCGGGTCACCCGCAGTGGGCACCTCGGACGAGTCGACCGCCGGCGGCGTGGTCTCGCGGTAGGGGCAGGCATTGCCCTCGGAGGCGGGCGGGTCCGCGGCCGCCAGCGGCATGCTGACCAGTGCGGGTGCGGTGAAGAAAGCCGTCGTCACGGCCACGCAGGCGATGCGGCGCGATGCGGATCCAAAGGTAGCCATCGTGTTTGCAGGGTAGGAGACGACGGCCCGATTTCCCGGTAGCCACGCTGTTACTGGAGTGACTATTGCGGTTGATGGGGTTGGCGCTTGGGACTCCGCTACAAGTCGACGTACGCCAGCGCCGGGAACTCGATGGTCGACATCCATAGTCGGCCGGCCGATTCGACGACCCCGGTGACGGCGCCGAAGTCCGGTCGCGTGGTCCGAATGCCGCCGCGCACGCTGCCGTCGTCCGCGTCGAACGCCACCACCCAGATCTCGGGCTGGACCTTCGGCTGCAGCCCACTGGGTAAGCGCCAGATCAGCTTGCGGAGCCACGGAGCCTTCGGCATCAAGGCCTCGGCCTGGGGATTGGCCGCGGTCACCATCGCGGTCCAGATGCGCCCGTCGGATCCGGTCGAGATGTTGTCCGGCATGCCGGGCAGGTTGACGGCCAACGGCGTGACGGTGCCCGCCTGCGGTCCGGTCAGCCAGTACTTCGACAGCCGCCGGCCCATGGTTTCGGCGAAGACCAACGCCGATTCGTCGGCCGTCACGGTCACCCCGTTGGCGAAGTACAGGTGCTCGAGCAGAGTGGTCACGGTGCCGTCGGCGGCGAGTCGGAACAGGCTCCCGCGGCCCCGTGCCTCGAGCACCGCTCCCAGGAAGTGCTCGAAGTGGAACTCGCTGGTCGACTCGGTGAAATAGATTGTGCCGTCCGATGTCTCGGTGACGTTCGAACAGAACTTCAGCGGCCGCCGGCCGGTGCCTGCGGAGTCGACCGACTCGACCAGCGAGGTGAGCGCCCCGCTGGTGGGTTCCAGCGCCAGCAACCCGCGATGACTGTCGCAGACCAGCAGCCGCCCGTCGCGGGCGACGTGCAGGCCCAGTGGGCGCCCGCCGGTGTCGGCGACGACGGTGGGCTCGCGGCCGTCGGGTGAACAGCGCACGATGCGCCCGTCGACCAACCCCGTCCAGAGCTGGCCGTTGGCGTCGACGACGACGTCCTCGGGGCCGTCACCGGGCAGGGACACGACGGTGACGTCGGCCGAGGGGAGGTCGGGCAACGGGTCGATCGGCGGCGGCCGCCAGCGGACGGGATGGATCGGCGGCTTGCGCGTCCTGGGTGGCACCCGCCGACGATAACCGCCCGGTTACAGCATGGCGCTGGCTTCGCTCAACACGCGGTGCATGATGTCGTAGATCGCGTCGAATTCCTTCTTGCCGCTGATCAGCGGCGGCGCCAGCTGGACCACTGGGTCGCCGCGGTCGTCGGCCCGGCAGTACAGCCCGGCTTCGAACAGGGCACTGGTCAGGAAGCCGCGCAGCAGGCGCTCGCTCTCGTCGTCGTTGAACGTCTCCTTGGTGGCCTTGTCCTTCACCAATTCGATGCCGTAGAAGAAGCCTGCGCCTCGGACGTCGCCCACGATGGGCAACTCGAGCAGCTGCTCGAGCATGCCCCGGAAGACCGGCGCGTTCTCCTTGACGTGGTCGTTGAGTCCTTCGCGCTCGAAGATGTCGAGGTTGGCCAGCGCCACCGCCGAGGACACCGGGTGACCGCCGAACGTGTAACCGTGGGCGAAGGTGGTCTTGCCGTCGTTGAACGGCTCGAACAGTCTCTCGCTGGCGATCATCGCGCCGATCGGGGAGTACCCCGACGTCAGCCCCTTGGCGCAGGTGATGATGTCGGGCACGTAGCCGAAGTCGTCACAGGCGAACATCGAGCCGATCCGGCCGTAGGCGCAGATCACCTCGTCCGAGACCAGCAGCACGTCGTACTCGTCGCAGATCTCCCGGACCCGTTCGAAGTATCCCGGCGGCGGCGGGAAGCAGCCGCCGGCGTTCTGCACCGGCTCCAGGAACACCGCACACACCGTGTCGGGACCCTCGAACTCGATGGCCTCGGCGATGCGGTCGGCGCAGTACCGGCCCCAGGCCTTGGGGTCGGTGTCGAACGGCGCCGGCGCCCGGTAGAAGTTGGTGTTGGGTACCCGGAAGCCGCCGGGCGTCAACGGCTCGAACTGCTCCTTGAACGCGGGCAGGCCGGTGATGGCCAGCGCCCCCTGCGGGGTGCCGTGATAGGCGACGGCCCGCGAGATCACCTTGTGCTTGCCAGGTTTGCCGGTCAGCTTGTAGAAGTTCTTGGCCAGTTTCCAGGCGCTCTCCACGGCCTCGCCGCCACCGGTGGTGAAGAAGACCCGGTTCAAGTCGCCCGGTGCGTAACCGGCGATTCGTTCGGCGAGTTCGATGGCCGGCGGGGTGGCGTAGGACCACAGCGGGAAGAAGGAGAGCGTCTCGGCCTGCTTGGCCGCGGCTTCGGCGAGTTCCTGGCGGCCATGGCCGACCTGCACCACGAAAAGCCCGGATAGCCCGTCGATGTACTTCTTGCCTTGGGCGTCGTAGATGTGCACGCCCTCGCCGCGGGTGATGATCGGCGGGGTGATGCCCTTGCCGTGCCTGGCGAAGTGGCCCCACAGGTGGCGGTTGGCCTTGGCGCCGAGCTCGGCGGTAGTGGTCTGTGCGATATCGATTGCTGTCATCTTGTGCCCCAATTGTATTGCTGCTTAACGAGTTTCAGGTAAACCAAGGTTTCGGTGGATATCACTCCCGGTACGGCGCGAATCTTCGTGTTGAGTAGGTCGAGTAGGTCGCCGTCGTCCTCGCAGACCACTTCGACGATGGCGTCGAAGGAGCCCGCGGTGAGCACCACGTAGTCGACGGATTCGATGGCCGCGAGCAGATCGGCCACCTTGGTGGTATCGCCGCTGCAGCGGATGCCGATCATCGCCTGGCGCGCGAAGCCCAACTGCATGGGATCGGTGACGGCGACGATCTGCATCACGCCCGCATCGACCATGCGCTGCACGCGTTGGCGGACGGCCGCTTCGGAGAGGCCGACGGCCTTGCCGATGCCCGCATACGATCGTCGACCGTCCTGCTGCAGTTTCTCGATGATCGACTTGGACAACTCATCGAGTTGAAACGCCGCACCTGGCCTGGAGTGATTGATTCGCAACGAGACAGCCTGAACGCCGGGCTGAGCATCCCGGTCGACCATGCCCACGATTGTGCACGGAATCCGTCGTCGCAGGCAACTACCACCATGAAATCAATCGTTTTACGCAGCCGTCACGGAGGGAATGCGTAGCTCGATATCGGAAGGTCGGCTAGCGTAAAAGTCATGGGTATCGCTAGCAGCTGGATCAACGGCGCCGACCTCGTCACCGCAGGCCCGGCCCACCACGTCATCGATCCCGCGACCGGAAACGTCGTTGCCGAGTATGCCCTCGCAACGCCGGCCGACGTCGACGTGGCCGTGGCCGCAGCACGCGCGGCGTTGCCGGGTTGGGCGGGCGCCACCCCG
>JAHFVB010000532.1 GCA_023264755.1 Mycobacterium sp.
TGCCGTTCTACAACGGGAGCAACCCGCTGGTCCTCGACGCCCTCACCGCGGGTGCCAGCGGCTGGTGCACCGCCGCCCCCAACCTACGGCCGCAACCCTGCCTGGACCTCTACGCAGCAGTCCGCGCCGGAGATCACCAACGGGCCAGGCAGCTCTACGACGAGCTGGCTCCGCTGCTGCGCTTCATCGTCGACGGTGGGCTGCCCACGACGGTCAAGGCTGGGCTCGACCTCCTCGGCCGCCACGTCGGTGACCCTCGGGCGCCGTTGCTGCCGCTGGAACAGACCCGTCGCGCCGAGTTGGAGCACCTGCTCGCCAACGCGTGACGTCCGGACGGAGGCGGGGTGCTGCTCCACCCCGCCTCCTCTCCGGGTTCAGCCCCCGGCCGGCATCAGCATCGACTGCCAGGTCGGCTCTCCCGCGGTCGCAGCGGACAACTCGCCTTGGGTGTACTGGCGCCCGTCCGGTGCGACGTACGTCCCGGTCGCCGGGTCGTACTCGGCGCCGGCCAGTGGCGGGGCGACGTTCGGCCCGGGCTGGTCTGGAACGGGCTGCGGCACGGGTTGGCCCGACGAGGTGGCGTTCGGGTCGCCCTTCCAGTTGACGCCGTCGTTGAGCGGCACGTACTTCTCGTCGCTCTCGCACATGGCGACGGTTGGGGCGCGCTTGCCGGGCCGCGTCGGGCAGGGCGTGTTCCGCGCGCCGCGCACGCCGAGCGGCGAGTCCTGCGGCACCCGGCAGTACAGCTCGCCGGCCGGACGGTCGGGATAGTCCTCCAGCGCCGGGGCCCGCTGCTGCTGCACCGGGAGGTACCCGGTCGTGCACGGCGGCGGCATGTTCAGGCTCAGATTCAGGCTCAAGAACGCACCCCGGTAGGCCTGCTTCGTGTCCCGGTTGGCCAGCACGAGCGCCTGTGCGGTCGCTGCCGCCTGCGGCAACAACACCAGCAACTGCTCCAGCCCGGGCTGATAGGTCAGCAGCACCTGCCCCACGCTGACCAGGTTGGCCAGCAGCAGGGGAACGGTGGGACGTACCCGCTCCAGCAGCCGTTGGACTTGTTCGACGGCCGGTCCACCGCGCTGCAGGACGTCCCTCACGGCGGCGTCGTTGCGGCGCAACTGCGCGCTGATGTTCGCCACCCGTGCAGCCCACGTCTGGATCGCGTCCGAGGAATCGGTCTGGGCCTCCAGGATCGGTTTCGCTTGGTCGATCAGGGTGAGCAGCGGATCGAGATTCTTCCTGGCGTCGCCGACGAGCGCGCTGCCGCCCGTCACCAGCCGGGACAGGTCGGGCCCGAGCCCCCCGACGGCGGTATACGACTCGTCGACAACGGTTTTGAGGTCGTCGTGGGGAATGGCCTTCAGGCCGGCGTTGACCGTATCGAGTGTCGTGTCGAGGTCGGGTGGTACCGACGTGCGTTCGGCGGGGATCACGTCGCCGTTCCGCAGCGGTGGCGAATCCCGCCGCGGCAGCAGTGTGACGTACTGTTCCCCGACCGCCGACTGACTGTGCACCTGAGCGTCGAGGTCCGACGGGATGTCGATCCCCGACCTGAGCGACAGCACGGCCGCGACGCCCGCGTCGGTCAGCCGTACCGAGGTGATGCGACCGACCTCGGCCCCGCGGTAGGTGACGTTGCCGCCGGGGTACAGGCCCGCGGTCCGGGGCAACTCCACCGTCACCTGGTAGCGCCCGATTCCGAACATGGCGGGCAGTCTGATGTAGCCGAAGACCATTGCGGCCCCGAAGACCACGGCCACTATGGTGAAGAGCGCCAGTTGTATTCGGATGCGCAGGGTCAGCGGAGGCACGTCACCGCCCCTGGTCCCAGTGATACGGAGCCACGAGCGGATTGCCGCTGGTATACGGGCTCGGCAGTTGGCCGATGGTGCGCCCCCACTGCAGTTCCAGCTCGGTGAGGTTGCCCTCCCATCTGGTCCCGGTGAGGAACGACGCGTCGAGTCGGCTCAGGGTCAGATCGATGACGGCCGTCAGATTGGCGAAGTCCCCCCGCTCCCACTTGCCGATGTTGTCGGTGGGAAACGGATAGGTGGCGAACAGGCCCAGCGCCCGCGTGATGGCGGGGCCGGCGTTGGCCAACGACTCCAGCACGGGGCCAAGGTCTTTGAGTTCTTCGACCAGGCCGTCCTTCGTCTGGTTCGTGGAGTCGGCCACCAGCGCACTGAACTTGCCGAGTTGGTCGAGCGCGTCGACCAGGTGCTGGCGCTGGTTGCTGAGCACCCGCAAGGCGTCCGGGATGGTCTTCAGCGCCGAGTCGACCACCGGTTTCTGCTCGGCGAACTGCCCAACCAGATTGTTGAAGCTCTCGGTGGTGGCGATGATGTCGCCGACTTGATCGTCGGCGTTGGCCGTGAAGGTGTCGAGCTGCTGGATCAGGCTGCGGACGTCCTGCTCGCGGCCGGTCAGCGCGGTGCTCAGCGCCTCGGTGATGTCTTGCACCTGGCCGATCCCACCACCGTTGAGCAGCAACGAGATTGCGGCCAGCAATTGCTCACTCGACGGGTAGCTGCCGGCCGACGCCAGCGGAATTACCGCTCCGTCGGTCAACTTGCCCTGCGGCGGCACGTCGGTCGGGGCGGCCAACTCGACGTGCAACGATCCGAGCAGTCCGCTCTGGCCCACCGTCGCGGTCGCGTTGGCCGGTAGGTCGACGTCGCCGCTGATCCTCAACGTCAGCAAGGCGTGCCAGCCCTGGCGTTCGATCTTGGTGACGGTGCCGACCGTGACGTCGTTGACCTGCACGCGGGAGTTGGGTTCGATGGTGCGTACGTCCGGCAGCTGGGCCTGAACCGTGTACGAACCGGCACCCCCGCCCGCGGTTCCCGGCAGCGGCAGCGAGTTGAGGCCGCGCCAGCCACAACCCGTGAGACCACCGAGCAGCGCCACCGTGGCGGCGCCGCGCTTCCACGCGCCGCGGTTCACGAGCCGCCGCCGGTGGGCACCATGAGTCCGTACAGTCCGTCGCCGGGGTCGGTGGGCTGCGCTTCGGCAGGCAACGCGGCGGGCGGCCCCGACTCCCCCGTGTGCGACGGTGGCGGAACGTAGTCCGGTCGCATCCAGTCCTCGCTGTAGGTGACCTCGTTGGGCCGCGCGGTGGCACCGACGATGAGGTTCTCGCCCAGCGGCGGGAAGTTGTACTGCCGGTTCTTGACGATCGGCGCCAGATACTGGACGCACAACTTGGCCGACTGTTGCGCCCCCAGCCGCGAGGCCGCCTGTATCGCCCCGCACAGGAAGGTGATCAGGTCGGCAAAGTTGTTGAACGCGTAGGCGCCACCCATCGTGGCCTGTGCGGGCTGGTAGGTGTTCATCAGGTTCTGGAGTGCGTTCGGGGCGAGGTGCAGGGTCTGCTTGACGTCGTCGAGGCTGGCGGTCAGCGTCGACGACACCGCCGCCAACTTGTCCGACGTCGTCCCCAGCGCCTCGACGTTGTCGGCGACGAAGCTCTGCACGTCGTCGACCACGGCGCTGATGGCGGTCACGGCGTCTGCGACTTCGTTCGGATCGTTGGACAGCAGCCCGGTCACCGACGCCAGATTCTCGTT
>JAHFVB010000533.1 GCA_023264755.1 Mycobacterium sp.
GGGGGAGATGTCGGGCAGTTGGGTGTTGTCGCCGAGTTCCTTGAGGTCCAGGCCCGCGCAGAACACCGGGTCGGCCCCGGTCACGATCACCACGTCGACGTCGTCGTCGGCCTGCGCGTCGCGAAGCGCCGCGAAGAACGCGGTGCGCAGGGCCGAGGACAAGGCGTTGCGCGACTGCGGGCGGTTCAACGTCAGCGTGCGGACGCGATCGGTGGTGTCGATCAGCAGGACTTCGGTGGCGGCGGTGGCGGGGGCGTTGGTGCTCGGCATTCCCACACGGTAGCGACCTATGGTTGAGGCATGTGCCGCAACATCACCGAGTTGCGCGGGTTGGAGCCCGTCGCGACTGCCGAAGAGATCGAGGCCGCGTCGCGCCAGTACGTCCGGAAGGTCAGCGGGCTCACTCGCCCGACCGGTGCCAACGTCGACGCGTTCGAGGCCGCCGTCGCCGAGGTCACGGCGACTACCACCCGGTTGCTGTCCGAACTCGCGCCGCGGCGTCAGCCGCCGAAGACGGTGCCACCGCTGCGTCGTCCCGAGGTCCGCGCCCGACTTGCCGCGAAGTGAGCTCGCCCGCGCTCAAGGAGTGGAGCGCCGCCGTGCACGCGATGCTCGCCGGCCGGCAGTCGATTCTGCTGCGCAAGGGTGGTATTCACGAGAAGCGGTTTGCCGTGGCGGCACCGGAATTCGTGTTCTTCCCGACGGTCGCGCACGGCCATCGGGAGCGGGTGCGCCCCGAGCACCGCGAGCTGCTCGACGCCGCCGCGGCCGACAGCACCGAGGACGCGATCACGGTGCGGGCCGGTGCGAAAGTGGTTGCCGCCGTTGAGGTGAATCGTCCAGAGGCGCTCGACGAGCTCGTCGAGCTCCACATCTGGACCCCCGAATCGGTGCAATCGGATCGGCTGGACTTTCGGCCGCGGCATCGGCTGACCGTGCTGGTGATCCAGGCCATTCCGCTGGTCGAGCCGGTACGGCTGGCCCGGACTCCGGACTACGCGGGCTGTGTCAGCTGGGTCGACGTGCCCCTGCGGCCACAGTGGGGCGCCCCCATCAGCGACGACGAAACCCTCGCCGACATCGCCGCGCGGGTGCGCAGGTCAGTGGGCTGAGGGCGGACGGGCTCCGCTCGGCAGTCGTAGGCTCGAGAATCCGCCGTCGCCGTGGTGCACGGTGTGCGTTGCCGGCTTCATCGATCGACCGCTGACGACGGGCTCCCCGGTGCCCAGATTTCTCGCGAACCGGGGATGCGACCCGCCTGCGATCAGCACCCGGATGCGCGAGCCGGCGCGGAATCGGTAGGCGATCGGATCGAGTTCCAGCTGCAGCGGAGCTTGCGAATGTGTGCTCAGCCTCCGGAACCCATCCGTGACGTTGTGGGAGCGGCCCTTCGCGTCGACCTCGCTGACGCGGACGAACAGGTCGTAGTTCGCGTTGTCACACGAATGCGACAGTTCGACGTGCGGGGTGCCGATCACGTAGAGGTCGGCCGGCAGTGGGTCGCCGGTGAAGTCCAGCACGTCGGCACGCGTGGCCAGGGCGCTGTCGTCGCGGTAGCCCCCTTCGGCGGCCAACAGCCGACCGCCGATGGTGGGGGTGGGGTCCGCCGGGTCGTAGGTGAACGTCGACGGCGCCGCGGTGCGCTCCGGAGCAGTGGCCGAAAGCCGGTGAGCGGGTTGCAGATACAGCACCTGTTCGGTCATCGGTGGCGGCCAGTCGGGTAGCTCGATCCAGTCCGCGTGGGTGACGTGGACCCGGACGGGGCTGCGCGGCGGCGCGGGCTGCCCGCGCAGGTAGGTGTCGAGCCAGGCCAGGGTCTCTCGAAGGACGGTCGATGCTCCGGCCGACATCAGCTCGGGATGGGTCCACGACCCCACCGTCAGGGCTGTCGGGACGTCGCGCGCCCGCAGCCGGCGGAACTGCTCGAGGGTCTGGGGGAGGAACAGATCCTGCCAGCCGCTGATGAGCAGCACGGGGGCTTCGACGCGATCGAGTGCCTCCGAGGCTCTGAGCTCGGCCCAGAACGGGTCGTCGGCGTCGGGATGCTCCAGCCAAGATTCGTACCAGGACGCGCCGGTGCCCAGCAGTGTCCGGCCCGTCTCCCCGAGGGGCAGTTGGTGGGTCGCGCGATTGACCGTTCGCGGGGCGGTGAACTGCCGCGCTGCCACTCGAACGCGGGGCTCTTCCTGGTGGGCGGCCAGGTAGCTCCAGCCGAGGAAGTCGTTGAGCGTGAATGCGCCCGTCCCCCACGAGGAGTCGTTGAAGTCGTGGGGGCCGACACAGATGATGGCGGCCTTGAGCTCCGGTGGGGGGTCCGTGAGCAATGCCCACTGGGTGAACCCCAGATAGGACAGCCCGATGGTGGCGAAGGAACCGGTGAACCACGGCTGGGTGCGTAGCCAGGCCACGGTGTCGGCGCCGTCGGCGGCTTCGCTGACCATCGGTACGAAGTCGCCGCCCGAACCGAACGTGCCGCGCACGCTTTGCAGCACCACGTGGTAGCCGCGCCTCGCATAGGCGGTGCCGAACAGGGTGGAGAAGGGAAAGGCCCGGCCGTAGGGGCACCGCACCAGCAGCGTGCCCGCTGGAGCGGGCGTGTCGGGGACGTAGTGCGTGGCGAGGAGTTCGACGCCGTCGCGCATGGGAACCCGGACGCCGCGGCGGACGGTGAAGTCCGTGGTCGGTGGAGGAACGTGGGAGATCCGAGCCAGGGCGTGGGCGGTGAGCCGCTTGAAGGGGGTTCGGGAGGGCACGTTCGCAGATTACCGACGCGTTTCCGGGTCGGCGGGCCGCGCGCGCCGGTGGTTCAGAACTTGTAGTACGGAACCAGTTGGTTGGCTCGCTGCAGGTTGGTCTGAAGACAGTCGGGATTGTCCGCCGACTCTATCGGCGAGTAGAACAGCGACTGCTGCAAGACCCCGTAGCTGGTCTTGAACGCGATCATGCAGGTCACCCACCACCGGTCGTTCCAGTCGGTGGGCTTCATGACCCAGTACTGCGCCGCGCGGTGGCCGGCGATGTCGAGCTCGACCGCATCCGGCGGCAGCGTGGCCTCGTAGGTACGCCAGACGAACGCCTCGACGGCCAGCTGATAGTTGCCGGCGTCGTAGTGACACCGCAGCCCGTCCTCGTGCTCGGGGGGAGTGAACATCAGCCCGATCTTCTGGATGACGTCCAGCGGAATGTCCTCGCAGGCGTCGAACGGACGCGGGTTCACCGTCTCGATGACCGGCCACTTGATCGAGGTGGACACGTTGCTCATCGGCGCCGAGGTGGACCGCAGCTGCACCTGGTCCGTGCCGGGCGCGCGTTGCGGATCGGTCTGCCAGACCAAGATCACGGCGAGGAGCAGTGCGCCCATCGCCGAGAGCAGTCGGAGTTTGGTGGCCATCAGATCCCCCTGCCGTGGCGGCAGTTCTGCCGTGTGCGTGCTAGTCCGTCTTGGAAGGCCATCGGGTGGGAGTGTACAAGTCCGCAGCCGCCGAACCTACCGGAAATCAGAACATGTTCTAGTTGCCGGGCGACTGGTTTCGCGCGGCGCAAGTAGGCTCAACTGTTGTGTC
>JAHFVB010000534.1 GCA_023264755.1 Mycobacterium sp.
GCGCCCGTGCCGAATTCGGGATCCACGTGCGCATCGGCCACTATCACGACGTCGCGCGAGAGGAAGGGATGCGGCAACGTCGAGCCAACCAGGGCCCGGTAACGGTCGTCGTCCGGATGCACCGCGATCGCGGTGTCTCCCAACATCGTCTCGATGCGGGTGGTCGCGACCACGATGTGCGGCTCGTCATCGCGCATCGAGCCGTACCGGAACGACACCAGTTCGCCTTCGACGTCTTCGTACTTGACCTCGAGGTCGGAGATCGCGGTCTCGAGCACCGGAGACCAATTGACCAGGCGTTCAGCCTGATAGATCAGCCCCGCGTCGTAGAGCCGCTTGAAGATGGTGCGAACCGCGCGGGACAGGCCCTCGTCCATGGTGAACCGGTCACGGCTCCAGTCGACGCCGTCGCCGAGCGCACGCATCTGCCACCCGATGGTTCCGCCGGACTCGCGCTTCCAGTCCCAGACCTTCTCGACGAACAGCTCGCGGCCGAAGTCTTCCTTCGTCTTGCCGTCGACGGCGAGTTGTTTTTCGACCACGCTCTGGGTGGCGATGCCGGCGTGGTCCATGCCGGGTAGCCACAGCACCTCGTAGCCCTGCATGCGCTTGCGCCGAGTCAACGCATCCATCAGCGTGTGGTCGAGGGCGTGGCCCATGTGCAGGCTGCCGGTGACGTTGGGCGGCGGCAGCACGATGGAATACGGGGGCTTGCTGCTCGCGGCGTCTGCGGTGAAGTAGCCGGCGGCCACCCAGCCCTCGTACAGGTCGCCCTCTACCGCGCTCGGATCCCACGTCTTGGGCAGCGCGTCCGCCCCAGGGTCTTCGGCGGGCTTCGAGGTCACAGTCACCTCAACAGTCTAGGAACCGTCGGGGTGCCGACGCGAAACCCCCCGACGTCTGACGACTTCGGGGGTCACGCCAAGTCAGTTACTTCTTCTACTTCTTTCCGCCCAACAACCCACCCAGGATCTCGCCGAGTGCACCACCCGCGCCGCCCTGGCCGCCCCCGCCGCCGAGCACGGACCCCAGGATGCTGCCGAGGGGATTGTTACCGCCGCCACCCCCACCGCCGAGGATGCTGCCCAACACCTCACCGAGTCCGCCGCCTCCGGAGGTCTGCGCCTGCGGCTGGGGCGCCGCCGCGCCGCCGCCCTGGGTCAGCTGCTTGCCGATGTAGGCCAGCACGATCGGCGCGAGGATCGGCAGCAGCTTCTTGATCAGCTCGCCGTTGCCCGCGCCACCGCCGGACAACGCCGCTGCGACCTGCTTGGTGTCGTTGCCGCCGAAGATCTTGGCGATCGCCTTGGACCCGTCGTTCTCGTCGACCTGATCGACGCTGACACCGCCGTCGAGCAGGCCACTGGCCGCGTGAGCACCGGCCGCGCTCTCGATGTTGGACGCGTGAGCGGGGTCTTGGGCATTCTGTTGCAGCCCACCGACCAGGAGCGGAACCAGCGTCTGAATGGCGCTGTTCACCTCGCCCTCGTCGGCTCCCAGCTTCTTCGCAATGTCTTGGGTCGGGATCTCATTGAACAGCTCGTCGAGACCAGCCATGGCATATCCACCTTCGTCGCTGTGATGTGCGCAACTGCGCTTGCGACCCTAGCCGTTTGACCCTTGGCTGACAGGCGTTCCGCGCGCCGAGACCAGAAGGCGCGTCAGTTGAGTCGCTCGGTCTCCAGCACCACTCCGGCGGCCGGCAAGCGCGTCAACAGCGCGTCGCCCAGGCAGGCTGCCGGGGTCAGGACGCCGCGCAGCTCGCTGAGCTGGTCGCGGTCGAAGGCCAGCGCCAGCGCGGACTCCCCCAGCAGCACCGACGTGGCCTTGTAGCCGAAGTCGCCCTGTTGGGCCATCGTGGCGCGGTAGCGCACGCCCTGCGAGGTGGTGGTGTAGGTCTCCACCCGATAGTGCCCCTTGTCCCTGGCCCGCTCGCTCGGGCCGGTGCCGGGTGTCGGCGCGATGCGCTCGACGAGGCTTCGCGGGAGTTTGTCGAAGTACCGCCCGCCCAGTCCGAGTGCCGCGACGTTGCCCGCCGTTGCCATCGCCGCGGCCACGGGCGCCACCACCGAAGACCCCATGCTCATGCTCTCGGCATAGCGGAACTTGCGGCCGTAGCCCCACCCGAGCAACGCGTTGCTGCGCCGGACGAGGCGCGAGTTGACCCCGCCCATCACGAAGGCACCCGTCCAGATGCCGTTCAACTCGGGGGCGATCTCGCGACCGCGCCGCCACGGCGTGTCGGACTGGTGGCCCAACTCGGGTTCCGCCGCGCGGTCGGAGGTCAAGGTGTACGGATCGTTCATCAGCCGCCGCGCCTCGGGGTCGGACGACATCGTCGACATCAGCTCGATCATCGAGGCGACGGTGCCGCCGGACACGCCGCCCACCATGGCGCGTACCACCAGGTTGGTCTCGCCGAGTTCACCGGTCCCGTCCGCTTGGGCCCGCCGGTAGAGCGCGAACACGGTGAGATCGGAAGGGATGGAGTCGAATCCGCACGAGTGTACGATGCGCGCGCCGGTGCCCTCCGCTTGTTCGTGGTACCGGTCCATGCTCTCGCGGATGAACAGCGTCTCGCCGGTCAGATCGGCGTAGTCGGTTCCGGCTTCGGCACACGCCGCCACCAACGGCAGCCCGTACTTGAGGTACGGCCCAACCGTGGTGACCACGACGCGGGTGCGCTCGGCCATCGCGTGCAGCGTGGCCGGCACCGACGAATCCGCGGCGATGAGTGGCCAACTGCGGGCCGGCGCGGGTAGCGCGTCGCGCACCGCAGCCAGCTTGTCCAACGAGCGACCGGCGAGCGCGATGCGGGCCGAGCCGCCCGCATTCGCCAGGTACTGAGCCGTCAGTTTCCCGACGAACCCCGTCGCACCGAACAACACGATGTCGAATTCACGCTGAGCTTCGGACATGTGCCCAACCTACCGGTCGGTGGAAGGGCCCCCGGGATCAGCCGAGCAGCTCCGGCAGGTCGACCGTCACCCCGCGGACGTGCCGATCGAGGAAGGCGATGACCACCTGGTACCAGAGTTTGGCGTGCTGGGGGGCCAGCACCCAATGCCCCTCGGTCGGGAAGTAGAGGAACTGATGCGGGCTGGTCCCGTCATCGGCAGCCGGCGCCGCGGAATCGGCCAGCAGCTGGTACCAGAGTCGAAGTCCTTCCCCGATGGGTACGCGATAGTCCTTGTCGCCGTGGATCACCAGCATCGGCGTGTTGATCGCATCGACGTGGCGGTGCGGGGAGTTCCGCTCGCTCATGTCCGGCGTCATCTCGCGCCGCCACCAGTACGCACCGTCGGTCGTCGGTCCGAATTGGTCGAGGGCCCACAGACTGGCGTGGGTCACGATCGCGTCGAACCGGTCGGTGTGCCCGGCGATCCAGTTGGCCATGTAGCCGCCGAAGGACCCGCCCATGGCCGCCGTCTTCGTCGAGTCGACGCGAGGGTGCGCGCAGGCCGCGTCCGTCGCCGCCATCAGGTCGGTGTACGGAGCGGCTCCCCAGGCCCCCCACCCGCGCTGGATGAACTCCTGCCCGTAGCCCGTCGACAGCGCCGGG
>JAHFVB010000535.1 GCA_023264755.1 Mycobacterium sp.
ATATCACGACGGCACCCCCGCGATCGAGCGCTCGGGCCTCGAGAACTCCGTCGAACGGGGCTGATGCCGACCCGCCGCACCGGCAGTGGGTCACGATCGACCACACTGGTGACATGACGGAGCACGGAGCGACCCGCGTCGCGGTCTACCTCGACTTCGACAACATCGTGATCTCGCGGTACGACCAGGTGAATGGGCGCAACTCGTTTCAGCGGGACAAGGCCAGCGGGTTGGACCCGGAGCGGCTCGAACGCGCGACCGTCGACGTCGGCGCGATCATCGACTTCGCCTCTTCGTTCGGCACGCTGGTGCTCACCCGCGCCTACGCGGACTGGTCGGCCGACGTCAACGCGGGCTACCGCGGGCAGCTGGTGGCGCGCGCCGTCGACCTGGTCCAGCTGTTCCCCGCCGCGGCCTACGGGAAGAACGGTGCCGACATCCGGCTCGCAGTCGACGCGGTCGAGGACATGTTCCGGCTGCCCGACCTCACCCACGTGGTGATCGTCGCGGGCGATTCCGACTACATCGCCTTGGCGCAGCGCTGCAAACGGCTCGGACGCTACGTCGTCGGCATCGGCGTGGCCGGGTCGTCGAGCCGCGCGCTGGCTTCCGCGTGCGACGACTTCGTCATCTACGACTCGCTGCCCGGCATCCCGGTGTTCGAACCGGAACCGGAGCCCGCGGAGAAGACCGCGTCGAAGCGCGGCGGGCGCAAGAGCGCGCGACCTGCGGGGCCACCCGAAGAGCCGGAAGCTCCCGATCCTCAGTCCGCGGCCACCGCGCTGCTGCAGCGGGCCCTGCAGATCGGCCTGGAGAAGGACGACGCCGACTGGCTGCACAACTCGCAGGTGAAGGCTCAGATGAAGCGCATGGACCCGTCGTTCAGCGAGAAGGCGTTGGGGTTCAAGTCATTCAGCGACTTCCTGCGGTCCCGCTCGGAGCTGGTCGAGCTCGACGAGAGTTCGACGACGCGGATGGTGCGGCTCAAGTAGAGGCCGGGCCCCGGCTTCCACACGCCCGGCGCCCCGACGTCAGCCGACCTTGAGCTCCCCCATGTCCGACCAGCCGGTCGCGTCGATGGTCTGGCTGATGATCTGAGGCGTCGCAGCCAACAACGCCGGGGTGTCGGCGATGAATTTCTCGAAGTGCGCGCTGGTGACGTGCTCCTTGCCGGCATCCCCGTCGCGGAACCCCTCCACCAGAACGTATTCCGACGGGTCATCATCCAGGCTGCGCGACCATTCGAACCACATGTTGCCCGGTTCGTTGCGGGTGCCCCTGGTGAAGTCGGCGACCTGGTCGGGGAAGCTTTCGACGTACTCCGGCTTCGGCTTGAACTTGACGACGATGAAGATCACGTAGATCACTCCTTCGGGTTAAGGGATCAGGATGGCGCGTCCGCGGACGTTGCCGTTGTCGAGATCGGTGATGGCGGACTGGAAGTCGTCGAGCCGGTACTTCTGGGTGTGCAGGTTGACCGACCCGCGGGCGGCCAGCGCCATCAGGTCGCACTGGTCGTTGTAGGAGCCGACCAGGTTGCCGATGAAGTTGATCTCGGTGGAGATGATGTCGATGGTCGGCACGTCGATGTTCTCGCCGTAGCCGACGACGTGATAGTCGCCCGCCCGACGCAACATCGCCACGCCTTGGGCCGTCGCGCCACCCTCGCCGACGAAGTCGACGACGACCTCGGCACCATTTCCGCCGGTCAATTCCAGCACCTGGTCCACCTGCGACCCGTCGGCCACCACGCCGTGGTCGGCGCCGATCGCCTCGGCCAGCTTGAGCGCATCCGGGTTGCGGTCGACGACGATGAGCTCGGCCGGCGACAGCGCCTTGAGTACCTGAATCCCGATGTGCCCCAAGCCACCTGCGCCGATCACCACGCAGCGGTCCCGCGGGCCGAGCCGCTTGGCGGCCTTCGCAGCGGCGTGATAGGCCGTCAATCCGGCGTCGGCCAGCGCGGCGACGTCGGCGGGTTCCAGCGCGTCGTCGATCTTGACGACGCTGCGCGCCGAGGTCTTAAGGTACTCCGCGTAGCCGCCGTTGGTGTCGATTCCCGGGAATTGGTTTGCCTCGCAATGCACGTCGTTTCCGGAGCGGCAGGCGCGGCAGAGCCCGCAGGTGATAAGCGGGTGCACGATGACCTTGTCACCCTCGGCCACGTTCGTCACCGCCGAGCCGATCGCGTGTACCCAGCCCGCGTTCTCGTGGCCGATCGTGTACGGCAGTTGCACTTGGGACTTCTCCGCCCACTGCCCCTCGAGGATGTGCAGGTCGGTGCGGCACACGCCGGCGCCACCGATCTTGACGACGACGTCGAACGGTCCCGTCGGCGTCGGCACGGGCAATTCCGTGAGCTCCAGGTTCTGGTGGTAGCCAACGACTTGGACGGCTCGCATGGTGCTGCTCATGAGTGGACTCCTACGGGAATGGTGAGGGTGGACACGGGAATGAAGGCTGCGGGCTCGTCGCCGTACCGGGTCGCGAGCAGTCCGCGGCAGAAGTGGGCATTGCCGTCGATGGAGATTCGAGTGGACCGGGCCCGCCGCAACGCTTGTTCGGGATCCGCAGGCGGGCGACCCTCGTGGTCGACGAGCACCAATGAGTCACCGCGAGCGGACAAGCCGAGCGCCTCCCGGCGGCGCCGCAGCGCCAGGGCGGCGTCGTCGTCCGGCAACTCGGCGAGGGTGACCGACGCGAGCGACCGCGGCGGGTGCCCGGCGCGAACCAGCGCGGTCAGGCAGCGCTCCATCGCGGCGGTGTGCGCCTTGCGCCGAAACGTCTGCCGCAACTCGTCGAGACTGTCCTGCGCTTCGTGACCGAACGTCCCGCGGTAGCCCGCATCGGCGGCCAGCCCGGCGTTGATAATCGGTGAGTCGTGATGGTCGTCGAGCTCGACCACCACGCTTCGGGTCCACTCCAGTTGGGCCAGGGCGTCTTTGGCGTCCGAAGCCATGAGGTACGCGAAGTTCGGCGAGCAGAACGACGTCGGCAACCGCAGGTGCACCTCGACGTTTCCGCCCGTCGTCACCTCGAGCGACCGGACGAAGCCGAGCGTGGTGATCGGCTCGTCGAGTTCGGGGTCGAGCACCGCGTTCAGCGCGCGGTAGGCCGCATCACGCCGGTCCATGTCAGGCTTGCACCAGCTCGTCGGCGCCGCGCGGCCCGACGGCGGTTTCGTCGGCTTCGGGCAGCTGCAGCTCGACCGGCACCGGGATGTCGTACATCTTGGCGGCGTTGAGTCCGAGGATCTTCTTCTTCTGGTCGACGGTGATGGGTGCGTACTCGCCGAGCTCGTCGGGAATCTGGAATTCGACGAACTTCTCGATGAGCCAGCGCGGCGTCCAGATCGCGTAGTCCGACGAGAACTGGATGCGGTCCTCGCCGATCCAGTAGAGCAACTCGCCCATGATCTGTCCGAAGTACTTCGGTCGGGTGTGGATGAACGGCATCGCGACCGCGAGTCCCGCGTGCACGTTCGGCTCCTGGGTGGCGATCCAGCAGAAGTCTTCCAGGCGCGGCAGCCCGCAGTGTTCGACGATGAAGTTCAGGTCGGT
>JAHFVB010000130.1 GCA_023264755.1 Mycobacterium sp.
GTGCAGGAAGGGCAGTTCCACGGCGTCGCGGATCTGCTCGATCTGCCGGGTCAGGCCGCCGATGTCGTCGTAGCTGACGTCGGGGACCTCTTCCAGCACGAGATCCTCGACCTCGGCCTTGGGGATGCGTTCGAACGCGTAGCCGGCCTTGGTGTCGACCAGCAGCGAGTCACCGGGCCGCAGCTTGCGGGCCCGGCGGTCGTCGTCGAACGGGGCGGCTTCGTCGTCGTCCAGGAACTCCTGGGCGACCAGCGGTTCGGCCAGCCAGACGATGCGTTCCTCGTCGGCGTGCCCGACGACCAGCGCACGGTGTCCGTCGGCGAGGATCTCGCGCAGCGTGCTGATCTCGCCGACCGATTCGAACGTGCCGGCCTCCACGACCGTCAACGCCTCGTTCAGCCGCACGCTCTGGCCTTGCTTGAGCTCTTTGACCTCGATGTTGGGCGAGCACGTCAGCCGCATCTTGCGCCCGGAGGTGAACACGTCGACCGTGTCGTCCTCGTGGGTGCCAAGCAATACGCCGTAGCCGCTGGGCGGTTGGCCGAGCCGGTCGACCTCCTCGCGAAGGGCCAGCAGCTGCTGCCTGGCTTCCTTGAGGGTGTCCATCAACTTGGAGTTGCGCGCCGCAAGTGAGTCGATTCTGGCTTCGAGTTGGTGCACGTCACGGGCGCTGCGCAGGCCGCTATCCGGGCCGACCGCCTGTTCCAGTTGCTCGCGAAGGGCCGCAGCTTCGCGGCGCAGAGATTCCAGTTCGGCAGCATCGTCGCTGGGCATGGGAGTTCCGTAGGATTCAGGACGCTCTGGCTCAGTCATGGTGGGCTCCCTCCAAGCACCGAAAGTTGGTGCAGTAACAACTTCAACGCTACCGGCGATTCAGCCTTTGTGTGCGGTCTAGGAATTCGACACACCAGCAACACTTGTTAACCTGTGGCCTGAGTTGGTCCCACCGAAAGGACAGTCGTGACGCTGAAAACCCTCGTTACTGGCGTGGCAGCAGTAGCTGTGGTCGCCGCAGCAGCGGGCGGTGTGACTTCGATTGCATCGAGTGCTTCACCTACCACTCCTGCAATCCAACCGGTGGTGTTCGGCGTTCCGATGCCGCAGACCCCGGCGCCGGATCTGCAGACTCCCCTGCTGACCACCCTGCAGGCCCTCGGTTCGGGCGGCTCGTCAGCCAGTAAGGCCGCCTACGTTCAGGGCGGCATCGGCCGCATCGAAGGCCGGCTCGCCGACGCCAAGATCCAGGAAGCCTCGTCAGAGGGCAAGCTCCCCCTGACCTTCACGATCCAGAACATCGACCAGGCGGGCGACGTGGTGACGGCAGACGTCACGGCGACTGCTCCCACGGGCGGGACCGCGACTCAGAACATCCAGTTCGTCGCAGGCCCCAGCCCGACCGGTTGGCAGATGTCCCGGCAGTCGTTGATGGCCCTGCTGCAGTCCGTGTGATCACCCGCTAGGTGAGCCCCACCCCAGCCGTAATCCTGAGCGCCGTCACCTTGGTGGCGGCGCTCGGGCTTTCCGGATGCAGTTCGACTGACATTCCCGCACCGGCGCCCAGCCAGTACGTGGTGCCCAGCGTCGTGCCCTCGCCCGCGGCGGCCCCCCTTCCGGCGCCAGAGGCGTTGACGAGTGTGCTCTACCGGCTCGCCGACACTTCGATTCCCGCTGAGCAGAAGCTCGGCTTGGTGCAGTACGCGACTCCCGCCGACGCGGCCACGCTCGGCAACTTCGCAGAAGCGCTCAAGGACGGCGGCTTCCAGGCCTTGACCGTGCAGGCCACCAATCTGGCCTGGGCGAGCACCCCGGGCAACGTATCGGCCACCGTGACGATCGGCACGGCCGACGACCCGGCGAAGACATTCACCTTCCCCATGGAGTTCACGCCCGCGCGCGACACCTGGCAGCTCACCAAGCGAACGGCTGAGCAACTGCTGCAGTTGGGTGGAGCGGCCACGCCGACCCCGACGAGTTGAGCGCCGAGCTCAGAAGCGCTTGCGCCGCGACGGCGTCGGCGTCACCGTGCCAGGGGCAAGCCTGCGCACGCTGATCAGAAAGGCCGTGTGGCCGCGCATCGCGTGCTGCGGACGGACCGCCAACCCCAACACGTCCCAGCCCCGCTGCAGCGTCTCCCACGAGCGCGGCTCGGTCCAGCACTGCTGCTCGCGCAGCGCCTCGACAGTGCGCGACAGCTGCGTCACCGTCGCGACGTAGATGATCATCACCCCGCCGGGCACCAATGCGTTGGAGACCGCTTCGAGCACCTCCCAGGGCGCCAGCATGTCGAGCACAACCCGGTCGACCTGAGGCCCGTCGTAGCTCACCACGTCGGCGACGCGAAGGTCCCAGTTGGGGGGATGCTCGCCGAAGAAACCGACGACGTTGCGCACCGCATGTTCGGCGTGGTCGTCGCGCACGTCGTAGGACGTCACCGAGCCTCCGGGTCCCACGGCACGCAACAACGAACAGGTCAGGGCGCCCGAACCCGCGCCGGCCTCGAGCACCCGCGCCCCGGGGAAGACGTCGCCCTCGTGGACGATCTGCGCGGCGTCCTTGGGGTAGATCACCTGCGCCCCGCGGGGCATCGACAGCACGTAGTCGATGAGCAGTGGGCGCAGCACCAGGAAGGAGTCCCCGTTGGCCGCCTTGACGACGCTGCCCTCGGGCTGCCCGATGATGTCGTCGTGGGCGATCGCGCCACGGTGGGTGTGGTATTCGTCGCCGGCCGCGAGCACGATCGTGTGGTGCTTGCCCTTGGGGTCCGTGAGCTGCACGCGATCGCCGATGTCGAACGGACCGGTTATGCGCACGGACGTCAGCCTGCCAGCAGACGCGCCGGACTCGATGCGCGGGGTTGTCGGAGCCGGCCCATACGCTGATCCCCGTCGGGAAGGAGCACCCTGGTGAGTGCCGAAACGTTGCCGCCGCCGCGGCGGCCGGCGTTGTCGCCGTCGCGGGCCAGCGACTTCAAGCAGTGCCCGCTGCTCTACCGTTTCCGGGCCATCGACCGCTTGCCCGAACCGTCGTCGACCGCCCAGGTCCGGGGTTCGGTCGTGCATGGCGCGCTCGAGCAGCTCTACGCGTTGCCGGCCGCCAGCCGCGACCGGGCGACGGCCATCACCCTCGTCGACCCGGCGTGGGACCGGATCGTCGCCGAGCAGCCCCGCCTTGCCGACGACTTCGCGCCCGAACTTCGAGTGCAACTGCTCGACGAGGCCAGAGCGCTACTCACCGGTTACTACCGGCTGGAGGACCCCACCCGGTTCGAACCGGAGTCGTGTGAACAGCGGATCGAGGTCGAGCTGTCCGACGGCACGCTGCTGCGTGGCTTCGTCGACCGAATCGACGTCGCCCCCTCCGGCGAGCTCAGGGTGGTCGACTACAAGACCGGCAAGGCCCCTTCGGCAACCCGCGAATTGGCCGAGGCCAAGGCGATGTTCCAGATGAAGTTCTACGCGGTGGCCCTGCTGCGCTCGCGCAACGTGCTGCCCGCGCGGCTACGCCTGCTCTACCTCGCCGACGGTCAGGTCCTGGACTACACGCCGGGCCTCGAGGAACTGACGCGCTTCGAGAAGACGTTGATGGCCATCTGGAATGCCATCCAAACTGCCGGCGCGACAGGCGATTTCCGCCCGAAGCCGTCGCGGTTGTGCGACTGGTGCGCCCATCACCAACACTGTCCCGTCTTCGGCGGCACCCCGCCGCCCTACCCTGGCTGGCCAACGACGGCAGTCGAGTCCGCGGCGTGATCGATTGCCTCTACCGTCGACTGTCCGTCGACGGCGACTTCCAGGTCTTCGAATCCACCGAGGGCACTCGCAGCAATTGGGATGCCGAGCTCCAGCACGGCTCGCCGCCACTGGCGCTCATGACCAAGGCCATCGAGGAACTCGCCGCAGGTACGACGCTGCGGATCGGTCGCCTGACGCTCGACATTCTCGGCGCCATACCCGTTGCCCCGGTGAAGGTTCGGGCTTGGACGCTGCGCCCGGGTGCCCGCATCGCACTGATGTGCGCCGAGCTGATCCCGGTGGACGGCGCACGTCCGGTCGCCAGGGTCACGGCCTGGTTGCTGGCCACCACCGACACCAAAGCCGTTGCCACGGATCGCCATCCGCCACTCGTCGAGGGCGAGCCGGCGCCGTATCCCCACCCTTGGATGGGGGCGCCCGGCTACCTGGAGACGGTGTCGTGGCGCAAGCAGTCCACCCCCGACGGCGCCTCCGCCGAAGTCTGGCTCAGCCCACTGGTCCCCCTGGTCGACGCCGAGCCCGTCACCGACACGCAGCGGCTGGCCATGGTCGTGGACTCCGCCAACGGAGTGGGCGCCGTCCTGGACCCGAACGAGTTCGTCTTCATGAACACCGACACCACGATCCACCTGCACCGCACGCCGTCCGGCACCGACTTCGGGTTGCGCGCCAGGGCCTCGATCGGACCGGATGGCATCGGGGTCACCACGGCCGAGGTGTTCGACCGGCACGGCTTCGTCGGAACCTGCGCGCAGACTCTGCTCGTCTTGCGTCGCTGACACCGCACGCTAGTCCAGCGGTGTGAGCTCCTGCAGCATCGTCGGCACCAGCTCGCTGACCGTCGGGTGGATGTGCATGGTGCGCGAGATGGCCGTATAGGGAAGTTTGGCGGTCATCACGTCGAGGATGTCCTGAACCACCTCGTCGCCGCCCACGCCGAGGATGGCCGCCCCGAGGATCTGCTCGGTCTCGGCGTCGACGACGACCTTCATGAAGCCCTGGGTCTCGCCCTTCTCGACTGCGCGCCCAACGCGGGTCATGGGTCGCTTCCCCACCAAAGCCCTTCGGCCGGAGGCGCGGACCTGGTCGACCGTCAACCCGGCCCGGCCCAACGGCGGGTCGATGTAGAGGGCGTAGGTGCTCACGCGGTCGCTGACCCGACGGGGATCGTCGTCGAGCAGGTTGGCCGCGACGATCTCGAAGTCGTTGTAGGAGGTGTGCGTGAATGCGCCCTGGCCGTTGCAGTCCCCCATCGCCCAGATGTGCGGGACGTTGGTGCGCAACTGGTCGTCGACTTCGATGAAGCCGCGCCGGTCGGTCGTCACGCCCGCGGCCTCCAAACCGAGGTCGTCGGTGTTGGGTGCCCGGCCCGTCGCCACCAACAGGTGCGATCCGACGACGGGGTCCGCCCCCTTGTGCGGATACACCTCGATCCCGTTGCCGCGCTTGGCTACTCGCATGTCAGTCGCATCGAGGTGTATGTCGATGCCCTCCGCCTCGAGGATCTCCTTGACCGCGGCGGAGACGTCCTCGTCCTCCCTGGCGGTCAGCCGGGGGCCCTTCTCGACGACGCTGACCCTGGCCCCGAAGCGCCGGTACATCTGTGCGAACTCGAGGGCGATGTAGCTGCCGCCGATGATCACCAGGTGCTCCGGAAGCGTGGCGAGGTCGAGAATGCCGACGTTGGTGAGGAAGTCGACGTCGGACAGGCCGGGGATGTCCGGGACGACGGCACGCCCGCCGACGTTGAGGAAGATCTGTTCGGCCTCGAGGAGTTGATCGTCGACCCGGATGGTGTGCGGGCCCTCGAAGCGGGCATGGCCGCGAATCAGCGTGCACCCCGCCATCCCCTGCAGCCACGATTCGACACCGTGCCGGTCATCGAGCATGACCTTGTCCTTGCGCGCCTTGACCTTGGTCATGTCGACTGTGACGGCGCCGACGTCGACGCCGAACTCGGCGGAACGACGCGCCACGTGAGCGGCGTGGGCACTGGCCACCAACGTCTTGGTGGGGATGCAGCCGTAGTTGACGCAGGTGCCACCGACCAGCTTGCGTTCGATCACCGCGACGGTTCGACCGGCGTCCGTCAGCCGCCCGGCCAGCGGAGGTCCGGCCTGCCCGGCGCCGACGACGATCGCATCGAACTTTGTTGGCTCCGTTGCCATTCAGATGGCCGAGACCAACGCGACGACGGCAAATCCTCCCAGCACGGCAATGAGGTCCTCGCCCAACGCCACCGGCAGATCACGTCCGCCGGTGGCCGCGACCAGCCGCTTGCGCGCCTCGTACCCGCCGAGCGTTCCGAGCACCGCCCCGATGATGCCGGCGCCGAGCGAACTGAAGGTGTGGTGGAACCCCGCGCCCACGACCGCACCGGCGAAGGCCGCGGTGACGAGCCGGGCGATGAACTGCGGAGGGGTCTTGCGGCTGGGCGTCGACGGCAGCTGGTCGGTCACCAATTCCACCACCAGCAAGATGGTCAACACCGTGACCGTGATGGGATGGCCGACCCACTGCGCCCAGGTGCCTTCGACGGGCAGCCAGCCCAGCGCCGCGCCCCAGGCCACGACGGCCGGCGGGGTGAGTGCGCGTAGTCCTGCGACGACTCCGATGAGCAACGCGAGGAGCAGAAGCAGAAGCACGTGCGACATGACGACCCCTCGAGCAGTCCAGTGTTGACTGGAAACCTAGCATCCGAAGCAGGTCAGAAGCGACAGAACCTGATGTCGGAGGCCAGGATTGCCTTCGCGCCGATGGCTGCCAACTCGTCCATGATGTCGTTGACCCCGCGCCGCGGGACCAGGGCGCGGACCGCTACCCAGGCCGGGTCGGCCAGGGGTGCGATGGTCGGTGATTCCAGCCCGGGGGTGACGGTGGTGGCCCGGTCGAGCACCGTGCGCGGGCAGTCGTAGTCGAGCATCAGGTACTGCTGGCCGAAGACGACCCCCTGCACGCGGGCGGTCAGCTGGTCGCGGGCGGACGCCGTGGCGGAATCGGCGTCGGCGCGCTCGATCAGCACAGCCTCGGAATCGCACAGCACGTCGCCGAACGCCACCAGGTCGTGCAGGCCAAGGGTGCGGCCCGTTCCGACGATGTCGGCGATGACGTCGGCCAGCCCGAGTTGCACCGAGATCTCGACGGCGCCGTCGAGCCGGATCACCGTGGCGTCGATGCCCTTGGCGGACAGATCCTTTCGGACGAGATTGGGATAGGCGGTGGCAATCCGCTTGCCTTCGAGTTCGGCGATCGTCCAGTCCCGTCCGGCGGGCGCGGCGTATCGGAACGTCGAGGATCCGAATCCGAGGGCCAACCGTTCGCGCACCGGCGCATCGGATTCGGCGGCCAAGTCCCGTCCGGTGATGCCCAGGTCCAAGTCGCCCGAGCCGACGTAGATCGCGATGTCCTTCGGCCGGAGGAAGAAGAACTCCACGTTGTTGGCCGGATCGACGACGGTGAGGTCCTTGGCGTCGCGGCGGCGGCGGTAACCCGCCTCGGCCAGGATCTCGGCCGCGGACTCGCTCAGCGCACCCTTGTTCGGCACCGCGACGCGCAGCGTCGGCGACGGGCCGCTCATAGCTGTGCGTACACGTCGTCGAGGGTCAGCCCGCGGGAGATCATCAGCACCTGCGTCCAATACAGCAGCTGGCTGATTTCGCCGGCCAGCGCCTCGTCGGACTCGTGTTCGGCGGCCAGCCAGACCTCGCCGGCCTCCTCGATGATCTTCTTGCCCAACCCGTGGACACCCGCGTCGAGCGCTGCGACGGTGCCACTACCTGCTGGACGGGTGCGCGCACGCTCGCTGAGTTCGGCGAACAGGGTGTCGAAGGTCTTCACGGCTGGCGATTGTTCCACGCCGCCGACGGCGAAGTCACGGCGGTTTCACCGAACCGCCGTGACCGCGCCCGCCGTCAGGCGTCGGCCGTGGGCTTGGGAGTGGCCAGCACCTGTCCGTGCATGTCCTCCAGTGACACTCCCTTGGTCTCCTGTACCCACCGCCACACGAAGAGGCCGGACAGGACCGCGCAGAGCCCGTAGAACCCGTACGCCAGCCCCAGGTGCTCACGCAGACTCGGGAAGCTGACGGTGATGGCCCAGTTCGCGGCCCATTGCCCGGCCGCCGCCAAGCCCAGCGCCGCGGCCCTGATGCGGTTGGGGAACATCTCACCGAGCAGCACCCAAACGACGGGGCCCCACGACATGCCGAAGGCGATGACGAACACGTTGGCCGCGACCAGTGCGATCGGTCCCGCGGCGCCGTCCAGGTGCGGCTTGCCGTCGGCCCCGAGGGTGGCGGTGCCGAAGATGACCGCCATCGTGACCAGGGACACCGCCATACCCGTCGAGCCGATCAACAGCAGCGGCTTGCGGCCGACCTTGTCGATCAGAGCGATCGCGATCAGGGTGGTGAGGATGTTCACGACCGAGGTGATCACCGTGATGACGAAGGAGTCGCCCTCGGAGAACCCGACGGCCTCCCACAGCACGTTGGAGTAGTAGAAGATCACGTTGATGCCGACGAACTGCTGGAAGACCGACAGCCCGAGGCCGACCCACACGATCCCGTAGAGGCCGAGGAAGCCGGCTCCTGGACGGCGCAGGTCGCGCCACGACGGCTTGTCCTCGCGCTCCAGCGTCTCCTTGATCCGGTCGATGGTGATCTCGAGGTTCTTCTCGCCGAGCAGCATGTTGAGCACCCGGCGTGCTTCTGGGATCTTGTGGCTGGCAACGAGATACCGCGGCGACTCGGGAATGGTGAACGCCAGCAGGCCGTAGACGATGGCGGGGACCATCATCACCAGGAACATCCAGCGCCAGGCCTCCATGCCCAGCCACAGCTCCTCGTTGGCGCCGCCCGCGAGCTGCGCCAATACGTAGTCGATGGCCAGCGATAGGAAGATGCCGGACACGATGGCCAGCTGTTGTAGCGAGCCGAGCCTGCCGCGGATTCTCGGCGGTGAGGTCTCCGCGATGTAGGCGGGCGCGATCACCGAGGCGATGCCGACGCCGATGCCGCCGACGACGCGGAACAGCACGACGATCCACACGTTGGGTGCCAGCGCCGTGCCGATCGCGCTGACGAAGAAGAACACTGCGGCGATCTTCATGACCGAGATGCGGCCGATGCGGTCGGCGATGCGGCCGGCCGTCATGGCGCCGGCGGCCGCACCCAGCAGGGCGGACGCCACTGCGATGCCAAGCGCGTAGTCGCCGATGCCGAAGTCTTGCTGAATCGAGGCGACGGCACCGTTGATCACGGCGCTGTCGTAGCCGAAGAGCAGGCCGCCGAGCGCGGCGACCGAGGCGATTCGGACGGCGGTGCCGCCGGACGAGAATTCTTCGTCGCTGATCACCGACGACGAGTCGTCGATTGGTGGACCCTGGCCAGCCATGAGGCGTCCTTTCCGGAGCACTACGTGATGCGAGTCACACCACGAGTGACTCAACGATAGGACACTTCACCGACCTAATTGGCCGTATCCCCGGCAACGCGTGACGCGGAGACGTCAGGTCAGCTCGGGGACGGGCGCGTCGAACTGGGCGGTCAGCTCGCCATGACTGGTCCGCAGCACGGCGAGGCTCACCTCGGCCAGCGACTGGGCGTGCCGGCGACGCGGACCGACGGGCACCTCGATGTCGTTGGGCACGACCAGTACTGGACACCCCGCCGCTTCGGCCGACTGCGATCCGGTCACCGAGTCCTCGATGGCCAGACACTGCGCCGGCGAGAGCCCCAGTAGCTGCGCGGCGCGCTGGTACGGGTCCGGCGCGGGCTTGGGGTGCTCGACCTCGTCACCGCACACCGACACCGAGAAGTAGTGGCTGCCAATGCTCTTCAGCGCCCGCTCGGTGAGCGCCCGACGCGTGTTGGTCACCAACGCCATCGGCACCCCGGCCGCGGTCAGCTCGTCGAGGAGCTCACGCGCGCCGGGCAACCACGTCAGCCCCTCCTCGAACAACTCCCCCGTGTAGTCGTGCAACCAGTCCGACGACTCGGCCATGGCGTCGGGATCCGGCTCGAGCCCGAGGTCGGAGTAGACGATGTCCATCAGGCCCTGCGCCGAGCTGCCGACGGTGCTCTCCCGCACCTCGGCGCTGAGCACCCCGCCGAGCCGCACGTACAGCGCCTGCAGTGAGACGTCCCACAGCTTTTCGGAGTCGACCAGGGTGCCGTCCATATCCCACAGCACGGCCTTCATACCGCTAGACATCGAGGCTCAGTCCTCCGGGTTGTAGCCGAGATTGGGGGCCAGCCAGCGCTCGGCTTCCTTCAGAGTCCAGCCCTTGCGCTTCGCATAGTCGGCGACCTGGTCCTGGGCTATCCGACCCACGACGAAGTACTGCGACTGCGGGTGCGAGAAGTACCAACCGCTGACCGCGGCACCGGGCCACATCGCCATCGACTCGGTCAGCTCGATGCCGGTGCGCTCCTTGACGTCCATCAAGTCCCACAGCGTCGCCTTCTCGGTGTGCTCCGGGCAGGCC
>JAHFVB010000536.1 GCA_023264755.1 Mycobacterium sp.
GCCGCTTCTGCTCGAGGATGTGCGCACTCCAGCCGGCGGCGCGCCCACACGTGAACATGGCCGGCATCATCTTGGCGGGCACCTGCGCGAAGTCTAGGATCACCGCCGCCCAGAACTCGACGTTGGTTTCGATGGCGCGGTCGGGACGCCGCTCGCGCAGCTCGGCGAGCGCCGCCTGCTCGAGGGCACGGGCCACCTCGAAGCGGGGCGCCGCCAGCCGCTCGGCGGTGGCTCGCAACACGCGGGCGCGCGGGTCCTCGGCCCGGTAGACCCGGTGCCCGAACCCCATCAGCTTGTCCTTGCGGTCCAACACGCCCTTGACGACCGCGCGTGCGTCGCCGGTGCGCTCGACTTCTTCGATCATGGGGAGTACCCGCGCGGGCGCACCGCCGTGCAAAGGACCGCTCATGGCGCCGACGGCCCCGGACAGCGCCGCGGCCACGTCGGCACCCGTCGACGCGATCACGCGGGCGGTGAACGTCGATGCGTTCATTCCGTGCTCGGCGGCGCTGACCCAGTAGGCGTCGATGGCCTCGACGTGGCGAGGATCGGGGTCACCTTGCCAGCGCGTCATGAAACGTTCCGTGACGGTGGCACACTCGTCGATTCTGCGCTGAGGCACGGCGGGCTGATGGATGCCGCGGGCCGACTGCGCGACGTAGGACAACGCCATCACCGACGCTCGCGCGAGCTGCTCGCGCGCGGTGGCGTCGTCGATGTCGAGCAGCGGCGCGTAGCCCCAGATCGGGGCCAGCATCGCCAGGCCGGCTTGGACGTCGACCCGCACGTCGCCGGTGTGGATGGGCAGCGGGAAGGGCTCGGCCGGCGGCAAGCCGTCACCGAAGCGTCCGTCGACCAGCAGGGCCCAGGCGTCGCCGAACGTCACTCGACGGCTCACCAGGTCCTCGATGTCGACGCCGCGGTAGCGCAGCGCGCCGCCATCCTTGTCGGGTTCGGCGATCTGGGTGGTGAAGGCCACGACGCCTTCCAGCCCCTCGACGAAGCCTTCGGGCACCGGGGAAATGGCTGTCATGGGCCGATTCTTGCACTCCGCCGATGGTCGATTGCTACCGGCTGGGAATGACTGGGGATGGGGGCGGGCGTAGCGTCGCAGAGGTGATTTCGGAGGGCAGGAGCGAAGCGACTCGGGAAGACGGTCCCCAGGGGGACGAGCACCTCGCGCGAATGCGGGTGGAGTACGGCTCGATCGAGAAGGACGGCAGTGCCGACCTCGATGCCGACTGGCTCGCCGATGGTTGGGTTGCCTTGCTGCGCAACTGGTTGAGCGACGCTGAGCGGGCGGGTTGCTCCGAACCGAACGCCATGGTAGTCGCCACGGTCGACCAGCGGGGAAGGCCCGTCACCCGCACGGTGTTGTGCAAGGGCGTGGACGAAAACGGCATTACGTTCTTCACGAACTACGACTCCGACAAGGGCGCCCAACTGGCCGCCAACCCGTACGCGTCGGCCACGTTCCCGTGGTACCGGCTGGGCCGCCAGATTCACGTCCGCGGACCCGTCACCAAGGTCTCGCCGGATGCGACGGCCGACTACTGGTCCAAGCGGCCGCGTGGCTCGCAATTGGGCGCGTGGGCTTCGCATCAGTCCAGTCCCATCGCCTCGCGTCAGGCGTTGTTGCAGCAGCTCGCCGAGGTCACCGAACGATTCGCCGAAACCGATGCCGTACCCGTGCCGCCGAACTGGGGTGGCTACCTCATCGCACCCGAGGTGGTCGAGTTCTGGCAGGGGCGGGAGAGCCGCGTGCACAACCGGATTCGCGTCGAAGGCGGTCGCGTCGAGCGACTGCAGCCCTAGGGGTGGGCCGGCTCCTCGCCGACACCACACCGCTGCGGACGCTCGACTTCCGCAGGCTGTGGGTGGCCGGCATCGTCACGGTCATCGGCGCCAACCTGACGATCTTCGCCGTTCCCGTGCAGTTGTACGCACTGACCCAGAACTCCGCCTACGTCGGGTTGTCCGGCCTGTTCGCGCTGGTACCGCTGGTGGTCTTCGGGCTTTGGGGCGGCGCCTGGGCAGACGCCATGGATCGGCGGCTGCTGCTGATCATCACGTCGTGTGGGCTGGCCCTGTCGTCGGTCCTGCTGTGGCTGCAAGCCGCGCTGCCTCTCGACAACGTCTGGGTGGTGCTGTGCCTGCTGTCGGTGCAGCAGGCGTTCTACGCGGTCAATTCACCTACCCGCTCGGCGGCCATTCCCCGGATGCTGCCCGACGACCAGCTGGCTGCGGCCAACTCGTTGAACATGACGGTGATGCAGTTCGGGGCGATCGTCGGCCCGCTGATGGCCGGGTTGATGTTGCGCTGGATGGACCTGTCGACGCTGTACCTGATCGACGCCGTGACGTGCCTGGCTCCGATCGTCGCGACCTTCCGGCTCGCGGCGATGCCACCGGCGGCGCGGGATTCGGAATCCACAGGCACCAAATGGGGGTTTGCTGCGGTGCTCGACGGATTTCGTTATCTCTCGGGCAACCGAGTGGTGCTGATGTCGTTCGTCGTCGACCTCATCGCGATGATCTTCGGCATGCCGCGGGCCTTGTTTCCGCAAATGGCCCACCAGAGCTTCGGTGGCCCGGTGGCGGGCGGCACCACCATGGCGCTGCTGGCCGCGGCGATGTCGGCCGGCGCCGTCGCGGGCGGCCTGTTCTCCGGATGGTTGCCGCGGATCAGCCGCCAAGGCCTTGCGGTGGTAGTGGCGATCGTCGTCTGGGGGCTCGCGATGGTGGGCTTTGGCCTGGCCACCGGGCTGGCCGGGGGGCACGCCGGGGTCTTCCTGTGGATCGCGCTGGCGTTTCTGGCCATCGGCGGCGCAGCGGACATGGTGTCGGCTGCGTTCCGGTCGACGATTCTGCAGCAGGTGGCATCGGACGACCTGCGCGGCCGCTTGCAGGGCGTGTTCACCGTCGTCGTCGCGGGCGGCCCGAGATTGGCAGATGCCGTACACGGTGCGGCGGCCGCTGCGATCGGCACCACGATGTCCGCAGCGGGCGGCGGGGGTTTGGTCGTGATCGGGGTCGTCGTCGCTTCGCTGGCCGTTCCGGCCTTCGTCCGCTACCGGGTGTCGACACCACAAATCAATTAACTCTCGGGCAAGCGGGTTAACATCCAGGGGTGGTTCACGTGCTGGGGGAGGCGCCGAAAGGCTTGCGCGAGCGCAAGAAGCAACGCACGCGAGCGGTGCTGATCGATGCCGCGATCGAGCTATGCCTGACCAACGGCTACGAGCAGACCACCGTCGAGCAGATCGCGGCCGCGGCCGAGGTGTCCCCACGCACGTTCAGTCGGTACTTCGCCACCAAGGACGCGGTGTTCCTCACCCTGATCGAGGACTACGTCGAACAAGTGGCCCTCGAATTGGCGAGCATTCCGCCCGGCATCGGTCCCTTGGAGGCGCTCCGCGTCGCACACGTAGCGACGCTGACCCGGGTGGCCAAGCGCCCGACGGTGCGGCTGTCCGAGGATCGGATCGTGGTGATGTTGCGCATCATCAACGCGTCGGATGCACTGCGGCAGGCGGCCCTGGACTTCCG
>JAHFVB010000537.1 GCA_023264755.1 Mycobacterium sp.
CTCTCGGCCGTCGACAAGGCCCTGGCGCAGAACTCCGCGGTCGGCGCCCCCACCCCCCGGGATCGGGTGGCCGACCAGATCCTGCGGGAGGCCTTGCTGACGGTCTCCAGCGACTGGCCCTTCATGGTCAGCAAGGACACCGCCGCCGACTACGCCCGCTACCGCGCGCACCTGCACGCCCACGCCACCCGTGAGATCGCCGATGCACTGGCCTCCGGGCGGCGGGAGCACGCACAGCGGTTGGCCGACGGCTGGAACCGGGCCGACGGCCTGTTCGGCGCACTCGATGCCCGGCGGCTGCCCCGGTGAAAGTCCTGATGGTGTCGTGGGAGTACCCGCCGGTGGTCATCGGCGGGCTCGGTCGCCACGTCCACCACCTCGCCACCGCGCTGGCCGCCGCCGGTCACGAGGTGGTGGTGCTGAGCCGGCGCCCGTTCGACACCGACCCCAGCAGCCATCCGACCACCGACGAGCTCAGTGAGGGCGTGCGCGTCGTGGCGGCGGCCCAGGACCCCCACGAATTCGACTTCGGGACCGACATGATGGCCTGGACGCTGGCCATGGGGCACGCCATGATCCGCGCCGGGCTCGCGATCCAGACCCGAGGCCGCCGGTCGGGCCAACCCTGGCGCCCCGACGTCGTACACGCACACGACTGGCTGGTCGCTCATCCGGCGATCGCCTTGGCCGAGAACTTCGACGTCCCACTGGTTTCCACCATCCACGCCACCGAGGCGGGCCGGCACTCGGGCTGGGTGTCCGGCCGAATCAGCAGGCAGGTGCACGCCGTCGAAGGCTGGCTGGTGCGCGAATCCGATTCGCTCATCACGTGTTCGGCGTCGATGAACGACGAGCTCACCGAACTCTTCGGCCCCGGCCTCGCGGAGAACCGAGTGATCTGCAACGGCATCGATGCCGCCCTGTGGCCGTTCGCCAAACGCCGCCCCCGACGCGGCCCGGCCCGGCTGCTCTACCTGGGCCGGCTCGAATACGAGAAGGGCGTCCACGACGCCATCGCGGCACTGCCCCGGATCCGACGCTCCCATCCCGGTACCACGCTCACCATCGCGGGCGACGGCACGCAGCAGGACTTCCTCGTCGAGCAGGCCCGGAAGCACAAGGTGCTCAAGGCCATCGACTTCGTCGGTCGCGTCGATCACGCGCAACTGGTCGCACTGCTGCACGACACCGACGCCGCGGTGCTGCCGAGCCACTACGAACCGTTCGGCATCGTCGCGCTCGAAGCCGCGGCCACCGGCGCACCGCTGGTCACCTCGAATGTCGGTGGGCTGGGCGAGGCCGTGATCGACGGCGAGACCGGCGTCTCCTTCCCGCCGCGAGACGTCGCGGCGCTGGCCGCCGCCGTGCGCAACGTCTTGGACGACCCCGCCGCCGCGCAACGCAGAGCCGTCGCCGCCCGCGACCGGCTGACCTCGGACTTCGACTGGCACACCGTGGCCGCCGAGACCGCGCAGGTCTACCTGGCCGCCAAACGCGGTGAGCGGCAACCGCACCGACGCCGCACGATCGTCGAGCACGCGCTACCCGAGCGCGGCTGACCGGACCTGGAAGCCTGCCACCACCAGAGGAGGACCGGTGCCCGCCGACGACGTACTCGCCCTGTTCCCGCCGGGCACCCGCACCGACGACGATGGCACGGTGGTGGTCGGGGGCTGCCGGCTCGACGACCTGGCCACTGAGTTCGGCACCCCGGTCATGGTGGTCGACGAGGGCGCGTTGCGCGACCGGGCTAGGGAGTACCTGCACGAGTTCCGCAGCCGCCGACCGCGCTCGGAGGTGGCCTTCGCGTCGAAGTCCTTCCCCTGCACCGCCGTTCAGCGACTGATGGTCGAAGAGGGACTGCACCTCGACGTCGCGGGCGGGGGCGAGCTCGTCACTGCAGCCGCGGCCGGGGCCGACCCCGCCCGGCTGCTGCTGCACGGCAACGCCAAGACCGACGAGGAACTCGAACTCGCGGTGCGCAGCGGGGTCGGACTGGTCGTCGTCGACAACTTCGACGACATCGACCGACTGGAAACCCTGGTGCCGACCGGGCGGACCCAACCGTGCTTGGTCCGGGTCATCCCCGGAGTCGAGGCCACCACCCACGCCTCCGTCGCCACCGGACACGCGGGATCCAAGTTCGGTTTGTCGCCCGACGACGCCCGCAGGGCGATCGCCCGCATCGAGCGAAGCAGCGTGCTGCGCTGCGACGGCTTGCACACCCACGTCGGCTCGCAGCTGCTCGACGTCGAACAGCTGGCGGCTGCCGTCGCGCCACTGGCGGCGCTGGGCACATTCGACACCTACGACCTCGGCGGCGGGCTCGGCGTGCGCTATACCTACGCCGAGCAGCCGCCCACGGTCGCCGCCTACGCCGAAGCCATGCTGACGGCCGCCGATGCGCTGCTGCCCGCGGCCAGCCGGATCATCGTCGAACCCGGCCGCAGCATGGTGGCGACCGCAGCGTGCACGGTGTACCGCGTGATCACTGTCAAACACGGTGAACTCACCCACGTGGCCGTCGACGGCGGCATGGGCGACAACCTGGAGGTGGCGCTGTACGGGCAGCGGTTCGAGGCCACGGTCGTCGACCGCGTCGGCGGTGGCGCCCCGGTCAGCCTGGTCGGACGACACTGCGAGTCCGGCGACCAGTTGATCGACGGTGTGGCGCTTCAGAATCCGGTGGTCGGCGACCTGGTGGCCGTACCGGTGACGGGGGCCTACTGCTACACGATGTCCAACCAGTACAACGGCGCCAAGCGCATCCCGGTGGTGTTCGCCACCGGCGGGACGGCCCGACTGGTGGTCCGCCGCGACACCTGGGCCGACCTGTTGGCCCGCGACGTGAACTGACGGGTCGACCGAACGGGCTGGTTCGGGGAGTTAGCGCGCGGCCTTCTTGCGTTCGATGTCGGCCAGCGCCGCCGCGTGCGCGGCCCGTTCGGCGGCCGTGGTCTCCCAGGACAGCTTGCGGTTCTTGACCACCTTGGCCGGCGCGCCGACGGCGATCGAGTAGTCCGGGATGTCGCCCTTGACCACCGCATGCGACCCCAGCACGCAACCCCGGCCGATCGTGGTGCCCCGCAGGATCGACACCTTGGTGGCCACCCAGGTGTCGGGTCCGATGCGGACCGGGCCCTTGATGATGCCCTGGTCCTTGATCGGAAGCTCGATGCTGTCCATCCGGTGGTCGAAGTCGCACACGTAGCACCAGTCCGCCATCAGCACCGAATCACCCAACTCGATGTCGAGATAGGTGTTGATCACGTTGTCCCGGCCGAGCACCACCTTGTCGCCGAAGCGCAGCGAGCCCTCGTGGCAGCGGATGGTGTTCTTGTCGCCGATGTGCACCCAGCGACCGATCTCCATCTGCGCCAATTCCGGGGTGCACTGGATCTCCACGCCCTTGCCGAGAAAGACCATGCCGCGGGTGATGATGTGCGGATTGGCCAGCTTGAACTTCAGCAGCCGCCAGTACCGAACGAGATACCACGGTGTGTAGGCCCGATTCGCGAGCACCCATTTCAGCGATGCCACGGTCAGGAA
>JAHFVB010000538.1 GCA_023264755.1 Mycobacterium sp.
CGTCGGGGGCGCGGCGGCTTCAGTACCTGTACGACTCGTTGCGCGAACTGCGGGCCGGTCTGGACGGTCGGCTGCTGGTCACCGCGGGCCGGCCCGAGGAGCGAATTCCCGCCCTCGCCAAGCGGCTCGGTGCGTCCTCGGTCCACGTGTCGGCCGACTTCTCCCCCTTCGGCATACGCCGGGACGCGGCCGTGCGGGCGGCGCTGGGCGAGGTGCCGCTGGAGGAATCGGGGTCGCCGTACCTGGTGTCTCCTGGCCGGGTGACGAAGGGCGACGGTTCGCCTTACAAGGTCTTCACCCCCTTCTATTCAGCGTGGCGCGAGCACGGTTGGCGAGCCCCGGCGACGACGGGCGCGAAGACCGCGACGTGGATCGACCCAGCCGACGTCACGAAGGGGGCCGGCAAGGCCGACATTCCGGAGGGTGAAGCCGCGCTCGCCGCGGCCGCGGGTGAGGCGGCGGCCCGCAAGGCCTGGAAGGCCTTCGTCGCCGCCAAGCTGAGCGACTACGCCGAACACCGCGACCGCCCCGACGTCGACGGCATCAGCCGGATGTCGGCCCACCTCAAGTTCGGCACCATCCACCCCCGCACCATGGCCGCCGACCTCGGCGCCGGCCAAGGCGCCCAGGCCTACCTGCGTGAGCTCGCCTTCCGCGACTTCTACGCAGCGGTGCTCCACGCGTGGCCCGACAGCGCGTGGTGGAACTGGAACACGTCCTTCGATCGCATCCAGGTCGACGAGGACGACGAGGCGCGGCAGCGGTTCGAGGCGTGGAAGGCCGGCCGGACCGGCTTCCCGATCGTCGACGCCGGAATGCGCGAACTCGCCGAGAGCGGGTTCATGCACAACCGGGTCCGGATGATCGTGGCGTCGTTCCTGGTCAAGGATCTGCACCTGCCGTGGCAGTGGGGGGCGCGGTGGTTCCTCGACCAGCTGGTCGACGGCGACGTGGCCAGCAATCAACACGGTTGGCAGTGGGCGGCCGGCTGCGGTACCGACGCGGCACCGTACTTCCGGGTGTTCAACCCGACGACGCAGGGCAACAAGTTCGATCCCGAGCAGCGCTACGTGCGGCGCTGGGTTCCGGAGTTCGGCAGCGCCGACTATCCGGAGCCGATCGTCGACCACGCTGCGGAACGCCTCGAAGCGTTGCGCCGATACCAAGCGATCGGCTGAGCCTCCGCCGAAAACTACTGACTGTCGTATGTCAGAATGGGGGCGATTTGTTGGGACGTTGACTGGACCCATGAGGAGCAGCCGTGGCGAACACCGAGGTCGAACGACACACCGGCGTTGACGTCGAGGACGTGCCGTCTGCGGAGTGGGGTTGGTCCAAGCAGAACCACCGCGTGATCCAGATTGGCGGCATCCTGGCCGGCTGCTTCATGCTGCTGATGCTCCGCGGCAATCACGTCGGCAAGGTCGAGGACATCTTCCTGGTCGTCATCGCCCTGACCGTCTTCGGAATCGTCTTCCGCGACTGGTGGATGCGCCGCAACGGCTGGAACCGCTAGCCGCTAGTCGGACTCGGCGGCGGGATCGACACTTCGCCGCGCGTGACATCTGTTCGATGATTTGTAACTCTGGACGGATGTCGCTCCAAGAAGGCGCTCAGTTCCACGTGGCCTCGGCATGAGCCTCGTCGCCGGCCACGGCCCGCTCAGCGTCCACCCGGCCGGTTGGTTCTCCGCACCATTGCCGGCCGGGCTGGTCTTCGTCGAGCCCCATCCGCGGCGCATCCAGGCCTTCGTCGGCGGAGTCACCGTGATCGACACCGAGCAGGCCCTGATGGTGCACCGCGCCGGACATCCGCTCAGCTACGCCTTCCCGGCCGGCACAGTGGGCGCACTCCCCCACGAACCGGTGCCCGCGGCCCCGGGCTACGTCCACGTGCCGTGGGAGGCCGTCGACTACTGGCTCGAGGAGGGCCGCCGGCTCGTCCACTACCCGCCGAACCCGTACCACCGCGTCGACTGCAGACCGACCCACCGGGCCCTGCGCGTCACCGTCTCTGGCGAGCTCCTGGTCAACACCGCCGACACCGTCGCAGTCTTCGAAACAGCCCTCGCCCCAAGGCTTTACGTCGACCCAGCTCGGGTGCGTACCGCACTGCTCCGCACGTCGGCCTCGACCAGCTATTGCAACTACAAGGGTGAGGCCACCTATTGGTCGGCGGTCATCGGAGCCACCGTGTACGAGGACGTGGCGTGGAGTTACGAGGATCCCCCGCCCGAGACCCTGCCGATTCGGGGATTCCTCAGCTTCGACGAGACGCGCGTGGACGTCATTGCCGAACTACCGCGGCCCGCTCGGCGCGGCGAGGAGTAGTGCGGCCGCCCAAGAGCGCTGCCCGCCCACCGCCCGTCACTTGATCAGTCGTCGGCTGACGCCTCCGAGTACCTTCTTGAGCCGGTCCGAGAGGTACACGGAGACCACGAGGTTGAAGACGTCCTCGCGCAATCGGGTCAGCGTGGAGGACGCGATCAGCCACCGACCGTCGACCCTTTCGTAGGTCTCGTGGTAGTGACCGTAGCCACGCAGGGTAATCCCCGGCGCCAGCCTGACCACGTCCTCGAGCGCCCAGATTCCCCTTGCCGTGGTCGGGGAAGTCAGCTCGAGTTCCGGGGCGTGGACCTGATGCACCGTTGGCTGTGTCCCGAGCTGGGCCCGCGTGAACGCCACGAACTCGTCCGCGCCTTCGATGACCTTCCCACCGGCCGCCGAGGTATCGCTGACGAAGTCGTCGGTGAACAGCTGACGCCACGCCGACCAGTCCTTTCCGTCGAGGTGACGGCAATAGCGGGCCTTCAGTTGCTTGAGCGATTCGAGCTCGACGAGACCGGCGGGTTCCACGTGTTCCTCCTACATCGACTGTCGCAGCGCGGCAACGGTTTCCAAATCTTCGATGGCGGCCACGGCACGTCGCAGCCCTTCCAGCGCAACCGCCTCGTTCTGCAAGCCGCCCAGCCCCGCGGTGGTCAGCGGCGAGACGAAGGCGTAAGTGACGGCCTGTCGGTACCGGATCCACAGTTCGTCGCGGCCGAACTCGGGGCCCCCGGCCCGGGCCAAGGCCTTGCGGTACAGGTCGAGTAGCTCGCCCTCGGCCGCCCGACGATCGGCGGTCGGCAGGCCGAGCACCAGCGTGTAGGTGAGATCTCGGGAAGGGTGACCGCGGCGGACCACCTGCCAGTCCAGCAGGCCGGCCGCTCCGTCCCGAAAGTAAGTGTTGCCGGGATGGGAGTCACCGTGCAGCACCGTGTGGATCCCCGCATCGACGAGCTCGGTGGCGGCCTGAAAGTGCTCCCACAGGAATCGGCCCGACTCGACCGCGATGGTGGTGCGGTCGGCGAGCTTACGCGCCGACGTCTTCATCAACGCCGGGGTGAGCAGGTTCGCCGGCTCCGCCGCAGGGGCTTTGAGCCATCCGAATTCACCTCGTTTGGAGGACCTTTCGGGCAACCTGCCCCAGAAGGTCCCGTGCAATCGAGCGAGCAATTCGACCAGCAGGGCCATCTGGTCGGTGTCCAACGGATGCAAA
>JAHFVB010000539.1 GCA_023264755.1 Mycobacterium sp.
GGCTTCGCGCTGATTCTCGTAGCCCGTGGCCAGTACGACCAGATCGGCCGGTACCGATGATCCATCGGAAAGGGTCAAGCCGTCGGGGGTGAAGGTATCGATGTCACGGGCGTGCACCAAGCCGATCTTCTTGTCCGCGATCAGGTCCGAGCAGCCGACGTTGATGTAGTAGCCACCACCGGTACGCAGGTACTTCATGTGGAATCCGGTGCCGTCATCACCGAAATCGGTCTCGAAGCCCACCGCCTCCAGCTTGTCGAGGAGTGCTCGGTCGAGTTGACAGGTCTTCTTCGTCAACCACTGGTACGTCTCGCGCAATACCGGGTAAGGAATCGACACGGTGATCAGGTCGATGTCGTCCGGTGGCCCCTCGGCGTAGAGCGCATAGACCATCGTGCCGCTGGGTACCAGGCTCACGACGCAGGTCGGGCTGCGCTGAATGATGGTGACCTGAGCACCGTTGCTGTACAGATCCTGCGCGACGTCATGTCCGCTGTTGCCGGTGCCGATGACGATGGCGCGCTTGCCGCGATAGCAGGTGCCACTGCGGAAGTCCGTGGAATGTATGACCTCGCCGCCGAATTCGTCCAGTCCGGGCAGGCTCGGGAGCTTGGGGATTCCGCTTACAGCGCCCATCGCCAGCACGACGTGCGGGACGGTCAGGTGCTGCTCGACGCCGTCGCGTCGCAGCCGCACCGTCCAGGCCCTGGCGGCCTCGTCGAACTCACCGCCGAGGAACTCGGTGGACGTCCAGACGTTGAGCTCCATGAACTCTGCGTAGGCCTCCAACCATCCGGCGAGCTTGTCCTTGGGTACGAACGTCGGCCAGGTATCGGGAAATGGCAAGTAGGGCAGGCTGTTCGCCCACACTTCGTTGTGCAGGGTCAAAGAGTGGTATCGGTTACGCCAGTTATCCCCGATGTGTGGGAGCTTCTCGATGACGAGCGCGTCCACGCCGATCTGGGCGCATCGGGCGGCCAACGCCAAACCGCCCTGCCCGCCGCCCACGATGAGCACCTCGGGATTGCGATCCTGAAACCGTGCGGCCTTGACGCGGCCGTCGAGCCAGTTGTCACCGGCGAAGTTCACCGAGTACTCGACCCCGGTGGGGCGACGTTCCCCGACGGTCTCTTCGAAGCCGCGAAGTTCCTGGAGTGCGGTCACGACGAGCCGGATTCGTGACGCACCGGGGTCGGCCTCGTCGAGCAACAGGCGGACGAACCCACTGCCGCGACCCAACTCGGTGTCGAAGTCGAAGAAACCCTCCACCACGTCGCGGGCGGACCGACGCATCTTGCGTGGTGCCATTCGGCCAGCTGCAGCGCGTAGCGAGTGCGGTTTGGCGACGACCAGCGTCTGAGTCAGTGCTTGCTCAATTGCGCTGGGGCCGGAAAAGGTTCGGTAGTCACCGGTGAAGGACAGGATGTCACGCCAATGGCCATCCTCGGCCCAGTGCCGAGTGACCTGGGCGGGATCCCGGCTGTCCAGCGCGGCACCGAAGGATTGCAGCCAGTGCGAGAACACCGCGTGGGCGACCTCGGAATCGGTGATGGTCGTCGAATCGACCACGGTCATGGGGTCGTCCCTTTCGGAGGACTGCCGGTGCCAGCCGGGCAGTGCGGGCGGATTCTTCTCATTGAATACGGTGCCAAGTCTATAGTCAACATATGTGTTGACTAGTGGCCGACTAGCCCATGTGGGCAGGCCACGGCGGTGACGGTGGGAGGTCAGGCACTTGATACGACGGTGCAGGTGGAGAACTGCGTGGACCCACCCTGGCCGGTGGCTACCCCAACCCGGGCCCCGGGCACTTGATGCTCACCGGCCGTCCCCATTACTTGCATGGCGCACTCGGCAAGTCGGATCAACGCCGTGGCTCCGACCGGATTGGCGGCCTGAGGGCCCCCGGAGGGGTTGACCACGGTTCCGCTGCCCCAGGCCCCGAAGCCCGACGCGATCAGGTCGGGTGCTTCGTGGGGCGTACACAGCTGGAGCGGGGCGTACGCCATGGCTTCGGCACTGTCGAACGGCGCATGGATCTCGATCACGTCGGCGTCGGCTGCCGAACGCAATCCAGCCTGGGCCAAGGCGATTTCCGTCGACCTGCGCAGCGTGAGCAGATCGACGAGGTCGCCCTCGGGGCGTCCCAGCCGGTCGCCCTGGTTGTAGGTGTCGGTCATGGTCGCGCGCCCGCGAACGTGGGCCACGGGCGCCGTCCGCCCGCCCAGCGCGCTCGCCCGGGCGATCACCACCGCGCACACCCCCTCCGAGACCGGACAGGCGTCGAGCTGCCGGATCGGCCAGGACAACATGCGCGAGGACAGCACCTCGGCCTCGGTGTACGGCTTTCTGATGTGGGCGTTGCGGTTTCGCGACGCGTGCAAGAAGTTGCGAGCAGCGATCTTGGCGAAGTGCTCCTTGGTGAAGCCGTAGCGCTGGATCTGCCGGGTGGCGCGCAGCGCGCACATCGAAATGGTGGATAGGCTGGTGTCGCGCTCGTAGATCGGATCGAAGATCGAGTTGAAGATGGCCGGGACGTTGCGCGCCTGGGCCATTCGCTCCACGCCGATCACCAGAGCGAGGTCCCCGTGCCCGGCCTCGAGCAGATCCATGGCGGCGTATGCGCCCGCGATTCCGGTGGTTCCGCCGGTATTGATGCGCATGCTCCACTTGCCCACCGCCCCGACGGCGGGCAGGAATCGCTTCTCCGGACTCCCCTCGCCGGCCAGTGCATCCGGCGCGAAGCCGCCGACCACTATGTCCAGGTCGCGCAGGTCGACCTGCGCGGTCGCGAGCGCCTCGTGGACTGCTTGCCGCACCAGCTCGGTCGTGGAGCACTCGTACTTGCGACGGTAGGGCGTCTGCCCGACGCCGATGACGGCCAACGCGGTGTGTGGACTCACCGTGCAGCATCCAGCACGAATCGGAAGTCGGTGATTCGCCCCTGTGGCGCCTCGTCGAACGCCACCCGCACCCGCGGCCTGGGCAGCAGGGCGGCGCCGGCTTCGTCCAGGTCGTCCAACTCGACGCCTTCGACGTAGTTCAGCAGCGCGGTCGACGCGCCGTCTAGCTTCACGTACCCGACGACGTATGGAGGCTCCGGGGAACCGGGAATCGACGAGGTCAATATCGTGAATGTCTCGAGGGTCCCCTCGAGTGCCACCTCACGCCACTCGGCGGTGTCCACGAAGCAGGCGTCGCAGAACTTGCGCGCGGGCACCAGAACTCGCTCGCAGCTCGGGCAACGGCTGCCCATGATGCGCCCGTTGCGAAGTTCGGCGAAGAAGCGGCTCGCGGCTGCACCCGCGAAGTAGGTGTAGTCGAAGTCCCAGTGGCCTTCGATCGTCACCGCGGGAACGGCGGCTACTTCGTCTCCAATGGCGGTCATCTAAAACTCCTTATCGGGCAGGGCGGTGCGACAGAACGACTGCCGCCTGCGTTTGGGAAGCCACCACCGACGACCCGGTGGCAAGGGCGAAGCCGCCTCCTTCGCGAAGGAGGCGTTGATAGGCCCCCACGATGCGGACCAGACCC
>JAHFVB010000540.1 GCA_023264755.1 Mycobacterium sp.
GGTGATCGCAGCGCCGACGAGTGGGCCCGCCACTATCACCAGAAGCTCAAGTCCTCGCGGCAGAACCTGCTGCTGGCCGATCCCGGGCCGGAGGACATGTTCGACGACCGTGTGTACAAACGCGGCGCCATCACCTTGCACGTGCTGCGACGCACGATCGGTGACGAGAACTTCTTCGCGCTGCTCCGCGAATGGACCACCCGGTATCGGCACGGCACCGCCGTCACCGACGACTTCACCGGGCTGGCCGCCAACTACGCCGATCAATCGTTGCGGCCGTTGTGGCAGGCCTGGCTGTACTCGACGGGTGTCCCCGACCTGTGACCGACGGCGCGGCGGCGGTCCCCGCTCAGGGACCCGTGACCAGGGGCAGCTTCGCCCGCGTGGGCGTCGCGACCGTCATCAGCGCCCTGTGCGGGTACGCGGTGCTGTACCTGGCCGCCCGCAACCTCGCCCCGGCGGGCTTCTCGGTGTTCGCGGTGTTCTGGGGCGCATTCGGGCTGCTGGCGGGCGCGGCCAACGGTTTGTTGCAGGAGTCCACACGCGAAGTGCGCCAGGCTCAGCAGGTCCCGACCGACGCCGCGGGCCCGCGCATTCACCCGATCCGGGTCGCCGTCGTGGTTGGAGCGGTCGCCGCAGTAGCCGTCGTGGGCACCGCGCCGCTGTGGTCGGCGCACGTCTTCGTCGAGTCCCGCTGGCTCAGCGTCGGGCTGCTCAGCGTGGGCATCTTCGGGTTTTGCCTGCACGCGACGCTGCTGGGCGTACTGGCCGGCGTCAACCGCTGGAGTGAGTACGGGACGCTCATCGTCGGGGACGCCATCGGTCGGGTGGCGGTCGCGACCGCCACGTTCCTGATCGGCTGGGGGCTGGTCGGCTACCTGTGGGCCACCGTCGCAGGGTCGATCGCCTGGCTGGTGCTGCTGCTGGCCTCGCCCTCCGCCCGCGCGGCCGCCCGTCTGCTGACGCCCGGCACCACGTGGACGTTCGTTCGTGGCGCCTCGCATTCGATCGCGGCCGCCGGAGCCAGTGCCATCTTGATCATGGGCTTCCCGGTGCTATTGAAGGCCACCTCGGCCGAACTCGGTACCACCGGCGGTGTGGTGATCCTCGCGGTGACGCTGACGCGCGCCCCGCTGCTGGTGCCACTGAATGCCATGCAGGGCAACCTGATCGCCCACTTCGTCGACGAGCGGGCCGCGCGGCTGCGCGCACTGATCCGGCCCACGCTGGTGGTGCTCGGCTTCGGCGCGCTGGCCGTGCTCGTCGCAGGCCTGGCCGGGCCCTGGCTGCTGCAGTTCGCGTTCGGGCCCGACTACCGCGCGGGCGGCCCCCTGCTGGCCTGGTTCACCGCGGCCGCCATCGCGATCGCGCTGTTGACCCTCACCGGAGCCGCGACCGTCGCAGCCGCGCTGCATCGGGCCTACGCGGCGGGATGGGTCGGAGCGACGCTGGCGTCGGTGTTGCTCCTGCTCCTGCCGACGCCGCTGGAGCCGCGCACCGTGGTTGCCCTGCTGTGCGGGCCGCTAGTCGGGATCGCCGTGCACCTGGTCGCGTTGGTCCGGATGCCGCAGGTCTGAGCGTGTAGTTTGTTCCGCATCGACACCCGTTACGACGACGTCTGGATCGTCGTCCCCGCCTTCAACGAAGCGACCGTGATCGCCGAGGTCATCACCGACGTTCGCTCCGTCTTTCGTCATGTGGTGTGCGTCGACGACGGCAGTGGCGACGACACCAGTGAGCGAGCGCTGGCGGCCGGTGCCCACGTCGTACGTCATCCGGTCAATCTCGGTCAGGGCGCTGCCATCCAGACCGGTGTCGAATACGCCCGCAGCAGACCGGGGGCCGCGGTGTTCGCGACGTTCGACGCCGACGGCCAGCACCGCGTCAAGGACGTCGTCCGGATGATCGACCGACTCACCTCCGAGCACCTCGACATCATCGTCGGCACCCGATTCGGCGACCGCGTCCCCGAGGGCATGCCGAAGCTGCGCCAGCTGCTGTTTCCGCTGATCGCCAAGCTCAGCCCCGCCAGCCGCAAACTCGGCCTGACCGACGCGCACAACGGGTTGCGGGTGTTCAACAAGACCGTGGCCGATGGGCTCAACCTGACGATGAACGGCATGAGCCACGCCAGTGAGTTCGTGGCGCTGATCGTCGAAAACGGTTGGCGGGTGGCCGAGGAACCCGTCGAGATCCGCTACACCGACTACTCCAAGTCGAAGGGTCAGCCCCTGGTCAACGGGGTCAACATCATCGTCGACGGGTTGCTGCGCGGAAGGATGCGCCGATGAACTGGATCCAGATCCTGCTGATCACCGCGGTCGTCGTACTGCTGGTGTACCTGCTGGCCTCCCGCCGCAAGGCGCAGGCCAGGGCGTGGGTGAAGGTCGGCTTCGTGCTGTTCGTCATCGCCGCGGTGTACGCCATCGTGCGGCCCAACGACACCACGGTGGTGGCCCACTGGCTAGGCATCGGACGCGGCGCCGACCTGCTGGAGTATGCCTTCATCATCGCGTTCCTGTTCACGACCATCAGCGCGTACATGCGCTTCAAGGACCTCGAGTTGCGGTACGCCCGCTTGGCCAGGGCCGTTGCCCTCGAAGGGGCGCGGGCACCCGAGGACGGCTAGGCCGACTGGTTCCGGCCCGCGCGGCTGGCTTCCCGCGCGGGGCTAGCTGGCCGCGGGGCTAGCTGGCCGCGGCGCGGAAGAACTCGACAGTGCGGGCCACCCCGTCGACCAGTGACACCTTCGGCGTCCAGCCCAGCACCGACTCGGCCCGGCTGATGTCCAAGCAGGAACGGCGCAGGTCGCCCAGCCGCGGCGGGTGGAACTCGGGCTCGTCCGGCGCGCCCACCGCCGCGGCGATCGCCGAGTGAAGTTGGCGCGTGGAGGTCTCGATACCGGTACCCGCGTTGAAGCGCAGCCCGCTGCCCGCCTCGCCGCCGGCCCGGACGAACGCGTCCACCACGTCGTCGACGAAGACGTAATCGCGCGTGTCGGAACCGTCGCCGAAGATCTTGGTCGGCTTCCCGGACAGCAACGCCTTGGAGAAGATCGCGACGACGCCGGCCTCCCCGTGCGGGTCCTGGCGGGGTCCATAGACATTGGCGGGCGCGATGTGCGAGCAGTCAAGGTCGTACAGGTTGCGGAACATGTTGAGGTAGACCTCGCCGCAGACCTTGCTGGCCGCGTACGGCGACGATGGGTTGATGGGGACGTCCTCGTTGGTCGGGTACACCGGCGGCGTGCCGTAGATGGAGCCACCCGAACTGGTGTGGACGATCTTGCGCACGCCGGCCTTGCGCGCGGCCTCTGCGAGCCGCACGGTACCGACGACGTTGACGCTGGAGTCGAACTGCGCGTCGGCGACCGACCGGCTGACCGAGATCTGCGCCGCCAGGTGGAATATCACCTCGGGCCGGGTGTCGGAGAGCAAACCCAGCAGGTCGGCGTCGACGATGTCGGCCTTGGCGAACTCGTAGGTCTCATGGCGTTCGGCCCCGACGATGTTCACGACGTTCCCCGAA
>JAHFVB010000541.1 GCA_023264755.1 Mycobacterium sp.
TTGAGTCCGAGATGGGGTGCCCACAGCAAGCGGCCGACGTCGAACGCCGTGCGGGCGAAGTCTTCGTCGTCGAACTGGCGGCCCTGCTCGAGCACAGCTACGTCGTGGCCCTTCTCGGCCAGTCGCAGCGCAGCAACGCTGCCGCCGAACCCGGAGCCAACGACCAGCCAGTCCAGACGTTCGGAAGCGGCTGCGGTCATCGTCGACGCACGCCTCCATCCGGGTCGGGCGACCCGGAAGCCGACGATAATTCCCCGCCGTCACCGCGCATAGGTGATTTGCGGCCGTAGAGTTACTAGATTCGGCAACGCCGCCACGAGAAGAGGACCGACGAGTGGTCGACTGGGACGTGCCGCGATCGGCTTCGGGGGCGCTGATCATGGTCGAACTCGGCCTCGACCACGGGCTCTCCACGGCGGACGCACTTCGCGACACCGGGCTGGACATGTCGCAGCTCGCCGACGGTGTCGGCGACATCTCGACGCGGCAGGAATTCGCAGTGGTCGGCAACGTCGTCGACGCGCTGGGCGATCCACCCGGCCTGGGCGTCCAGGCGGGCATGCGGTTCCAGCTGCCGCTCTACGGCACGTTCGCGTTCGCCCTCATCAGCAGCGCCACCGTCCGCTCGGCGATCGACACCGTGATGCGGTCGATGAGTCTCACCTTCGCCTTCAGCAGCGTGACGACCGCGGCAGGCGAGGGACGGACCAACTTCGTCTTCACCACGCCCGGCATCCCGGAGCGCCTGCAGCGCTTCGTCGTTGAACGCGACATGGCCGGTGTGCGACGACTGCAGTGTGAGATCTTCCCGGACACCCCGCCGTTGCCGGTCGAGCTCGCGTTCCCCGAGCCTGCCGTGCCCGACGTCCAGCCTTATGACGACGCGTTCGGGGTCCGTCCGCGGTTCGGTGCGACGGAGCACGTCATCGCCGCGGACGACGCCCTGCTCGACCTGCCCATGCCTCAGGCCAACGAACAGACCTTGGCGCTGGCGCTGGCGCAGTGCAGCGTTCTGCTCGAGCAGCGCAGGCCACACCGGGACACTGGTCGACGCGTACGCGACCTCCTGGTGCGAGACCTCGGCAGCACCCCTGATGCTCGGACCGTCGCACGCGAATTCCACATCAGCGAAAGGACTTTGCGTCAGCGACTCGCCGCCGAGGGGACGTCGTTCCGGGCGCTGGTCGAAGAAGTGCGCGAACGCTTCGCCGAGGAGTTCCTCGCGAACGGCATGTCCGTCTCGGAGATCGCCGCTCGCCTGGGCTACCGGGAGTTGTCCAGCTTCTCGCAGGCGTTCCGCCGCTGGAAGGGCGTTGGGCCGCGGGAGTACCGGACACTGGTCTCGGCCGGGCGACCGGCTCATGAGTAGTTGGCAAACACGAAATCGTCGGCAACGATTCGCGCCCGCTTCTCGGCGCCGGGCCTGAATCGCCTTTGTACGGCTCGGCTCGCCACCAGGCGCTGCGCCAGGTGGGTGAGGCCGATTCCGCCCCGGCTTCTCGGGTGCACCAAACGTATCCGGCGTGGATTCAACTGCTTCTGCGCCGCCTCGACGTACGGGCGCACGAGGCTTTCATAGGCGGTGAAGGCTTGCGAATAGTCAGCGTTCCGCTTGAGCTCGCCGGCCAGGACATACGCCGCCACCAGCGCCAAGGCCGTGCCCTTCCCCGTGAACGGCGTCGGACAAAAGGCGGCATCACCCAGCAGAACGAATCGTCCCTTTGACCACGTTGACGCTTGCACCTGACTCATCGGCCCGAAGTAGAGCTCGTCGACGGTGTCCAAATCCGCGCTGATGCGCTCGGCAAGCGCACCCCGCCCGGCGAGCGGGTGGCGACTTTCCAGCATCAGCCGTCACATTACCGGTGCCGTTCCTTGATCCGGCGGGTATGACTTGCCCCGGGCTCTGGTTCGTAGCGGGTGGCGGATGGCTGCAACCATGTCGCGAGATTGCGGACGTAATCCTTGAAAGCTGCCAGATGCGCGGGTGCTGTCTTGATTTCGGCTCCTGGCGGTTCGGAGACGAAGGAGGGCGCACCGCGGTCGAGGTCCCAGTTGTAGTCGGCGAAGTGGTGGAAGGTCGACTCGGCTACGGCGCGGCCCATCGGACGGCCGTCGGGCGTCGATTCGCCGTCCAACGCCACCGCGAGGTTGAAGCGCCTACCCGTGACCAGGCTGCGGCCTTGAGCGACGACGGCGGCATGGGGACCTTCGGGGGTCACCAACCCTTCGTGGGGATGAGCCGGAAACCACTCGACGTGGCCGCTGGCCGTTTGAGTGGTGTGCAGTAGTTCGTGGGCTGGTTCGGTGGCCAACACCGGCTGGTAGTCGCCATTGGCTCCGGAATGGAAGTTGGGCCAAGAGATTTCGGGGGTGCCGCGGTCGTCGCACATGGTTTCCGGGTCGATGGATTCGTCGTGGAATCGGTTGATCCGCCCGAGTGAGCCCAGTCTTAGCAGGCAGCTACCCAACTGTTGGTGGTCGCGCGCGGTGAGGACACCACCTCCGCCTCGACGGAACCGGGTCACCGCTTCGGCCTCCGCGGGGGTCAGTCCCTCGCCGACGTCGACGGCGAGCAGCCAGAGTTGGTCGAAGTCGAGCTCATCGAGGTGTACCAGGACCGGGTCGTCGCCGGCGCGGTCGCTCCGGTTCCGTGCGACGACGTCGTGGCCGGCGGCACGGAGTTCGCTTGCAAGAAGCGAGAATCGGTTGACGTCCCAGTCGTCGGGAGCGGAAGCGATGGTCGTCTGCAACAGGATGCGCGACATCGCGTCAGTGCTCCCCATCGGATGATTCGGGACTGGGTTGGGCTGACAGGCGAAGGTGCTTGCGCATGGCCAGTTCCTGCTCGCCGACCAGGGTCAGCATCGGCTGACCTGGCACGCACATCATCGTCACCAGGAATCGCACTTCGACGTCGTCGCGATTGTTGGCATCCGAGTAGTGGATGACGTCACCACCGGGTTCCCAGAACGCCTCCCCTGCCCGCACCACCCGCGGTGCCTCGCCTTCGAGTTCGAAGAGCAGCTCGCCGTCGAGCACGAAACCGAAGGCCGGTCCGCTGGGGTGTCGGTGCGGTGGTGCGCCTCCACTGCCCGGTGGGTAGGTGATGGTCACGGTCATCACGTGCGCGTCTCCTGGGAGGAACGGCGGGGTTACCTCCTGTACCACCGTTAGGGCGTTCTCCCACTCGGGGTCATAGGTCTTGGACATCGAAATTTCCTTTCCCGGTTGATGATTCAGATTGCGGTGCCGCCACCATCCACGTGCAGCGTTATGCCGGTGATGAAGCTCGACCGCGGTGATGCCAGAAACAGCACGGCCTCGGCGATCTCGTCGGCGCGCGCGGTTCGCCCCAGTGGTAGGGCACGTCCCAGTTCGTCGTTGGCGTCGCCCCACTCGGCGACGACACCCGCGGTGTCGGTGGGCCCTGGAGCGACACTGTTGACACGCACACCACTCGCCGCGAATTCGACGGCCCAGGTTCGGGTCAACGACTCGACCGCGGCCTTGGATGCGCTG
>JAHFVB010000542.1 GCA_023264755.1 Mycobacterium sp.
TTGCTTAGGTTCTATATCTACTTCGGCGTTAGTTAATCGCTCGCAGAGCCTTACTCGTCACGCCGTGAACTACCCTGACACTCGTGGCCGTCCTGCCGTACCGGTGGAGCAACCCGGTAGTACTGAAATCGGCGCGGACCCGGCTCGACATGAGGATGGCCGCCACCATCGAGGATGCCTCGGGCCGACTACTGGCTGACGTCAGCTCGGTCGATGTCGGAGCGTGGCAGCGCATCGACCGCATCTTCGGCGGAATGACGGCACGTTACGCGTTCGAAGTAGTCAGCGGGGAGGGCACGACCTTGCTCTCCGTCGTCCGACCGGCGCGCAAGGGGCTCCGAGATCGGCTGGAGAATCTAGAGGTTCGCGACGCGAGCGGGTCGCTGGTTGGCACGCTGCGGCAGGCGAACGGCTACCTGAGCGGCCGTCGGTGCTTCGAACTCGAGGTGGGATCCCACGTGATTGGGCGTACCAAGCGCGGTTCGGGATCGGACCGTATCGAGCTCGAAGACGGGGCAGGTCGGTCGCTCGCGATCGTCGGGGCGACGCCGCAGCAAGGCTCGGTCACCAACCTGTACGACTACACGGTCAACATGACGGGGGCTTCGGACCCTTCGACGATGTGGCTGTGTCTGGCCGCTGCGGTCGCCGAGTACTTCTATGACCGCATCGATGACGGCGGGCCGATGCGCGCCTTGCTGTGGTGGACCTGACGCCACGACGCCGAACCAAGGCGCTGTCAATCCAAGTCGTCGGGGCCGTGCTCGTAGTAGCGGGTCGTGAACACGCGAGCCTTCTCCTCGTTGGCGTCCTCGGGTGTCGGAAGGCCCATGTCCCGCTTCAGGAATCCGCGCGTGGCGACGGGGTCGTGGCCCATTTCCGCCATGAAGTCGGTGAGCAGCGCGAGCTGACCCGCGCGAGCCTGCTCCCGCGCAAGGTCCGCGAGCACCTGAATCTCGTCAGCGAGCTGGCTCTCAGTCATTCTGGTGACCGCAGGTGACAAGTCGACGTGTGCGATGCTGCCGTCGAGCTGCACGGTCACGCCGACCGATCCTTGCGGGTTGGTGACCCGGAAGACGAGGAGCATCGTCTCGTCGTCGTCCTCGTCCGGTAGATGCCCCCCGAACGCCTCTTCGAATGAGCTGCCGTCGTCAGCCGGATCCTCGTCGTCGCCGTCCCAGGGATGGCGTGATCGGTTGTCGGACAACATTTACCAGGATTGCGCTCAGAGCCCGCAGGCGCCGATGTCACGACCGGAAACCCAGTCGGCATCGTTGTAGTTCTCAGCCGCCCAATTCAACCGATCCTTGAGATCCATGGAGCCCTGGTACGTGTTGACCGACGCCGTGTGTCGCAAGGCCTCCGCTTCCGAAACTGCCGATTGGGTGGACCAACACACCACTCCATGAGTCTTGCGGACGTGGCCAGAAAGTCCTTCGACCTGTTGATCGGCCATGCGGATGCGTCCAGCTGCGGCTTCTTGCATTGCGGCCAACGCGTGGAGATGGTCGGTGAGGATCTTCAGGTCATAGTCCGACACGAGTGGCTCCTTTGGGCCTTTGAGGGGAGTGGTTCGGCGTCATCGTGCGGATATGGCCGTCGCTGCAGCCTCTTCGGAAGCCGCCGCTGCGGACTGATCGATCGGCGCGCGTTGGGCGGCTTGGCCAGGCTGTGCTCCGACGACCGTCGGCGGCGCCGACGGTGCAGAGCGAGCCATCTTGGCGGGGGAGACGCTAGCGCGCACCGGAGTCGACGCGGTGGCGGGTGCCGGACCGGTTCCGGCTCGGGACGATACGGCGACATACTGTGCCGGCGGCGTCCACGTTGCCGCTGCCGCGGCAGGGGCTCGGGTTGGGGCAGTCGGCGCGGGTGCGGGCGAACTCGGCGTCGTCGAACTCGGCCCGGGCGCTGGAGCCCCTCCAAGCGGAGTGAAGTGCGGACCTTGTTCCTGCGATGGTTCTGGCGACGGAATCTGGTTGGGGATCGGAGGGTTCAATCTGGTTGGCAGTCTGTTGCGTTCCTGACCGAACGGGTCGCAGGCAAGCCCCTTCACCACCTCGTGGTCGGCCCTGCGGTAGTAGTCGGACGCTTCGCGAACCTTGGCTGCATTGTCAGAGGCGTCGTTGACGAGGTTCCACATGCTGTTGCCCGTGACGCCCAGCGCCGTGGCTGCCGCACCAGCGTCCAGGGTCAGCTGAGCGGCCCTGCCATACGGACCGAGCAGGCCGATCGCGAAGGTCGCAAGACCGAAGTCGTAGAGGTACCGGGACCACTCATCGAGGGTGTCGCGGGTCGCCCCGACCTGCCCGGCTTCCGTCATCAGTGCGGCGCGCATCGTATCGTCGCCCGAGTACAGCAGTGATGCGCGGTCCTTCTGGTCGTGGTCCCGGCGCCCGTACTCCTCGGCTGCTGCGCCGTCCCACCTGTCGGACCGCGGCTCGGCGTCGAGGTAGATCTCGATGGCCTCGTCGTACAGCTGCGCCGAGTCCCGCAGTGCCTCACCAGTTTCTGGGGTTCCGGATCCAGTGGTTAGGCGCATCGCCGTGATGACGCCCTGCGCAGCGGCCAGCACCGGTGACTTCGCAGTCTTGGTGAACCGGTTGTCGACGAATTCCTTGGCCCACGGGGCCAAGTCCGCCCCCAGCTTGGCCACGCCCCTGAGGAAGTCACTCGAATCCGCGGCGAACTTCCGAAGCTTGGCCACTGCGACGTCGGGCTTGCCATCGGCCAAACTCCCTCCGGCGGTCACGACGTCGGCAACTGCGGATGCGCCGCTCTTTGCGACGCCGAAGACGTCCTTGACGACGCTGAACAACCCCACACAGCCAACCTACTGGCGGCTCCGACCGCCTCTGGACACCAAAATCAAGCGCCGGCCCGGCGCTGCCCGCTACAGGCCAGAGTCCCTGATCGTCTCCCCCAGCGGTTCCAGCACTGCCGGGTCGTACGGCGGCGGCAGATAGATGATCGCGAGATCCAAACCTTCTGCGCCCAGTGCCGCAGCCTCGTCGACGACCTTCGCATAGTCATGGTCAGCGCCCAGCCGAACGTGCGCCGACAGGGTGATCTCCTTGGGGTCGCGGCCAATGTCCTGGCAGCGCGCCGCCAGCACGTCGCGCTTGCGGGCGAACTCCTCCGGCGGTCCACCGACGAAGTTCCAGTGGTCGGCGTACTTCGCGGTGATCGGTAGCGTGCGCTTCTCGCCGCTGCCGCCGATGCAGATCGGGGGGTGCGGCTGCTGCGGGCCCTTCGGCTCGTTCCGCGCGTCCTTCAGCTGGTAGTACTTGCCGTCGAAGGTGGTGGTTTCGTTGGTGAGCAGGCTGGTCAGCACCTCGCAGGCCTCCTCGAAGCGGTCGAAGCGCTCCTTGATGGTGCCCAGTTCGATGCCGTAGGCGCCGGATTCCTCCTCGTTCCAGCCGGCGCCGATACCGAGTTCCAGCCGACCGTTCGAGATGACGTCGAGCGCCGCCGCCATGTTGGCCAATACAGCTGGGTGACGGTAGTGGATTCCGGT
>JAHFVB010000543.1 GCA_023264755.1 Mycobacterium sp.
GAATCAGGAGCCGCCGTCATCGCCGAGCACACCGGTTTGGCCGACGACGTGGCCGGCGCGGAACTCATCATTACCGGCGAAGGCCGATTCGACGATCAGTCGCTGCACGGCAAGGTGGTCAGCGCCCTCGCGGCGGGCGCCAAGGACACCCCGGTGCTCGTCTTGGCCGGTCAGGTCACCCTCGACGGTCCGGCGCTGCGCGGCGCGGGCATCGCTGCCGCCCACTCCATCACCGAGTACGCCGGATCGGTCCAACTCGCGATGGACGATGCGGCGAATCAGCTGGAAGGGCTGGCCCGGCAGACGTCTAGCAATTGGACCTGACCACACCGTGGCGAATCAGTGCAGGCTCGGGAATAGTGGCCCAACAAGGTACCGTTGACATAGTTCAAGGTCGCTTCTCGGCAACGCGCCGAGGCAACACATACGTGAGCACGCACCAGGGAGAGAATCGATGACTGTTCAGGACGAGTCGAAGACCAGCACTGCGGCCCACGGCGTCATCCTGACCGACGCCGCCGCGGCCAAGGCCAAGACGCTGATGGAGCAGGAAGGGCGCGACGACGTGTTCCTGCGGATCACCGTCGAGCCCGGCGGCTGCGCAGGCCTTCGCTACAAGCTCGAGTTCGACGACCGGTCCCAGGACGGCGACCTCGACGTCGACGTCGGCGGCGTCACGCTGACCGTCGACCGGATGAGCGCCCCGTACCTGCAGGATGCGCAGATCGACTTCGTCGATGCGCTGACCGGCGGCGGCTTCACGATCAACAACCCGAACGCCACCGGCTCGTGCGCCTGCGGCGACTCGTTCAACTGACCCCTTTAGAAGGGGCCGGCGGTCCTGGGCAGATACGAACACACCAGGATGTCGTTGCCCTGAACCAGTAGCTGCGCGACCGCCTGGCGATCCACCTCGGACGGTCCGCGCGCGGCGACCTTCGCCTTCATCGTGAAGAGCGCCTGCGCCTGGTTGGGGGACAGCGACACGATCTTGTCGACGTGCTGGACCTGAACGCTGTCGAACTGCCTGCGGAACACGTCGCTGGCCAGCTTGGCCAGGCTCATGTCGGCCTGCTTGTCCTTGATCGCATCGAAGAGGCCGCAGGACGCATTGCGGGCGATCGTCTCGTCGTCGCCCTGGGCCAGTGCATCGAGATACTTCTGGATGGCCACCTTGGCGGTATCCGGAGTCAGCACAGTCGGGCCCGAGCCGTCGGACCGGTCCGCGACGATCAGGGCGGCGACGGCGACCGCTATCGCCGCTACCGCCAAGAGCCCCAACCCGATGGCCAACCACCGGCTTCGGCGCGGCGATTTCGGGTACTCCACCGGAGGCGGAAGGGTACCGGGATAAGCCGCGGCAACTCCTGGGGCGCCCGTCGGAAATGGCTGCGGGGGCTGTGATCCCGGGTAAGGCGATTCGGGGTACGGAAATGGTCCGGCCATGACGTTGTTAGGCTAGCGCACCAACCGCAATTCGTTTTTGCAAAGCGGCTGACATAAATGAAGGGTGACCCTGCGTGACCATTGCGGTGACGGGATCCATTGCGACCGACCATCTGATGCAGTTTCCCGGCAAATTCTCCGAGCAACTGTTGGCCGATCACCTTCAGAAGGTTTCGTTGAGCTTCCTGGTCGACGATCTGGTGATCCACCGCGGCGGCGTCGCAGGCAACATGGCCTTCGCCATCGGGGTGCTCGGGGGTGACGTCGCGCTGGTCGGGGCGGCGGGCAAGGACTTCGCCGACTACGGACGGTGGCTGGGGGACCACGGCGTCAACTGTGACGGCGTGCTGATCTCCGAGACGGCGTACACCGCGCGATTCGTCTGCACCACCGACGAGGACATGGCGCAGATCGCATCCTTCTACCCGGGAGCCATGTCGGAGGCCCGCAACATCAAGCTCGCCGACGTCGTATCGCGAACGGGCACCCCGGAATTGGTGATCATCGGAGCCAACGATCCGGACGCGATGTTCCTGCACACCGAGGAATGCCGCGCGCTGGGACTGCCCTTCGCCGCAGATCCGTCCCAGCAACTGGCGCGGCTCTCGGGCGAGCAGATTCGCCAGCTGATCGGCGGCGCCACCTACCTGTTCACCAACGACTACGAGTGGGATCTGCTGCTCCAGAAGTCCGGCCTGAGCGAGGCCGAGGTGATGAATCAAATCGGACTGCGAATCACCACGCTCGGCCCCAAGGGCGTGGACCTGGTGTCGTCGGACGGCACGTTCCTGCACGTGGGCGTGGTTCCCGAAACGCACCAGGCGGACCCGACGGGCATCGGCGATGCGTTCCGCGCGGGGTTCCTCACCGGGCGTAGCGCCGGGTTGAGCCTGGAGCGGTCCGCGCAACTGGCGTCCATGGTCGCGGTCTTGGTGTTCGAAGCCCCGGGCCCGCAAGAGTGGACGTGGGACAAGACCACCGCGATCACCCGGATCGCGGAGGCCTACGGCGCGGATGCCGGCGCCGAGATCGCCGAAGCGCTCGGCTGACCTACAGCTGCACCGGGTAGTGCGGCTCGCTGATCTGAGGCGTCACGCTGTGCTCGACGAATATCGCGTGCCACAGCATGAAGATCAGCACCGTCCACAACCGGCGGCTGTGATCGCTGGTGCCGCTGCGATGCTCGTCGAGCATCCGGCGGACCTCCGCAATGTCGATCAATTCACCCGCCTGTGAGGCGTTGACCGTCGCGTGCGCCCAGTCGAGCAGCTCGCCCGCGCGCAACCAGTGTCGGATCGGCACCGGGAAGCCAAGTTTCGGCCGGTTGAGCACGTGGGCGGGCACGATCGGTTCCAAGGCGCGGCGCAGCGCGTACTTGGTCGTCGTGCGGGTGATCTTCTGGTCGAACGGCAGCCGCGACGCCACCGCGAAGACCTCGGGATCCAGGAATGGCACCCGCAATTCCAACGAATTCGCCATCGTCATCTTGTCGGCCTTCACCAGGATGTCGCCGCGCAGCCAGGTGAACAGGTCGATGTGCTGCATCCGGGCCACCGGATCCCAGCCGTCGGACGTCCGGTAGAGCGGTGCGGTGACGTCGGTGTGCGTCCACTCCTGGCGGAAGCCGGGCAGCGTGGCGCGCAGCTGCTCATCGGAGAAGCTGCGAGCGTTGCCGTAGTAGCGCTCCTCCAGCGTCAAGGAGCCGCGGTGCAGCAGGCTCTTGCCCCGCAGGCCCTCGGGAAGCGGCTTCGACGCCTTGCCCAAGGACCGCCGGACGGGGCGGGGGAGGTAGTCGAAGGGCTTGAGCGACAACGGTTCCCGATAGATGGTGTAGCCGCCGAACAACTCGTCGGCACCCTCACCGGAGAGCACCACCTTCACGTGCTTGCGCGCTTCGCGGGCGATGAAGAACAAGGGCACCAGCGCCGGGTCGGCCACGGGTTCGTCGAGATACCAGACGATTTCGGGGAGCGCGGCGACGAACTCGGCGGCCGAGACGACCTTCGTGACGTGCCGAGCCCCGATCGCCTCGGCCGACGCCACGGCGACGTCGACCTCGGAGAAGCC
>JAHFVB010000131.1 GCA_023264755.1 Mycobacterium sp.
CTCCGTCGACACGGATACCCGGATCGCCGCGGTCGTGGACTGTTCGACAGCCGCGAAAGCAGAGCTGCGGTTGATCGTGGTCGACGCTGCCACGGGCGCCGTCGCCACCGACAAGTCCCTGACCTCGCTCGACGGTGTCGCGCGCGACGACCTCAACTCCTGGGCGGCCTACCCCGTGCCCGGAACCGACGCCGTGATGTTGGCGCTCTACATGAAGGGGCCGTCCAGCTCCAGCTACGTCGGCCCGACCGGGAAGCGCATCGACTTCATCGACCCGGAATCGTTCAACGCCGTCGGGGACGGCGTCTTCACGGTGCGCAATCACGATCGGCTGCGGCTCTACTCCGGTGATGCAATTGCCCAGTGCGACGTTGCGCTCGGCACGACCAAGTACGTGGGCTACACGATTCTGCGCGAACAGCTCGTCGTTGACGACCGCAACGCGTCCACACTCGACGTGTTCGACCGGGCCACCTGCCAACAGGTCGCCACCGTGCCCGTTCCGGCCGGATACCAGGGTCCGCTCATCCCGGTGCGCGGTGCGACGCTCATGACCCGGGTCGACCAGGACAACCGGACGTCGGTGCTCGGCTTCGTGCCCTAAGGGTCGAGGTTCGCTCGACTCGGCCGATCACGCCGTGACCTGCGACGGGTATGGGCGCACGTACCGTCGAAACCGATGCAGAATGAGCCGCAGACCGCTGACCCGCTGACCGAGCACGCACCACGACCCGAAACCGAAGCGACCAGGCCAAACGCTCGTGTGCGGACTCTTCGTACGCTGCAGTGGACGTTCGTCGGGTTCGGGTTCGGCGCCCTGATCGGTGCCGTCGTCATCGGGGCCTACACGGTCTTCGGCGCCAGCCGACCTCAGGACTGCCGGGCGGCCGCCTGCGCCACCACGACGCACTTGGCGACCCGATTGGGTTGGCTAGTGCTTCTGGTCGCCACGGCCACCCTGGTGGGTCTGCTGGGCTACCTCCGCCTACCCGGCCACGCCAGGGTCGCGTACCGACTGCGCATCGCCCTCGTGCTCGCCGGAACCGGAGTGGTAATCGGCTATTGCACAGGCCAATTCGCCGATTCGCGCGACCAGGTCGACACCTACTTCCGAACGTGGGAGCAACTGTGGACGGTGACGGCGGCTGTGTGGCTGCTGGCCCTCGGAGCCGGTGCGGCAGCCTTGTTCAGCTCCCACCAGCTGCGCCGACCGACCGGGCTCGGCGCCGCGGGCCTGGTCGTCGGGCTGGTGGCGGCCCTGTTGCTGAGCACTACGCAGTTCCACGAGGCGCTGCGCAGGGGCGACGATGCCCGATACGTCGATGCCACCGAGGCTTCCGACGTCGGTGTGGAATCGAAACCCGCGGTCCTGGGCCGAGATCGCTTCGAACACAGGCTTCCGTACCAGCGCGCCGTCAAGATCGTGCCTGCGGGCACCGGGTTCGTCGTCAAGAAGGCGCTCTTCGACGGGTCGAGCACCCCCGACGTCGTCGCCTACGACGCATCCGGCCACGAACGCTGGCACTACCAACGCACCGGGCCCCGGCCGGCGGACAGCCCGTCGTCGATGTCGGTCGCCCGACTCGCCGCCTATGCGGACGGCCGCGTCGTCGTGCTGTCGCTGCTGGGCGAGCACGGTCTGTACGTCGGACTGGACGCCGTCACCGGCGCCCAGCTGTGGACCTCCACCGACCCGACGATCGGCGCCGCCCTCGACCCCAGCCCATTCGACGACACGCCGGCGCGCTTCGTCGCTCGCGACGGCGGGCGCTGGACCGCCTTCGACCCGTCCACCGGGCGGCGCACCTGGAGCATCGCCGATCCGGTGCACTGTCCCGGGCCCACCGCCCCCGACGGCCTGCTGCCCGCCTTACACGGCCAGCACGCGTATCCGGTCGACACGGCGACCCGGATCGGTGACGTCGTCGACTGCTCGACACGCAACCGCGTCGACCTGCGGCTGGTCACCGTCGACCCGAGCTCCGGCGCCATCACCAACGACAAGACGCTCTCTGCGCTCGACGGAATACCCCGCGAGGACATTCAGTCGTGGACGGCGGTCGCGGTTCCGGGCACCGACGCCGTGATAGTGAAGCTGTTCAGCACGCGTCGACCGTTGGACGTCTACGTCGACGCGACGGGGCTGCGCACCGACTTCGTTGGCCCCAACCCGCTCCAGCCCATCGGCGACGGGATGTTCGCCCTGCGTGACAAGGAAACTTTGCGGATCTATTCGGGAGAAGCCTTGGTGCAGTGCGACATTCCCCTCGGCCGCAGCGGTGCCGTCCGCTACGCGTTCCTGCGCGACCAGGTGGTGGTGCTCGACGATCGGCCGGCACAGCTGCGGGTGTTCGACCGCGCAGGCTGCCAGCAGGTCGGCACCGCGCCGATACCCGCCGGCTTCGAGACCCTCATCCCGGCCCGCGGCGTGACGCTGCTGACCCACCAGACGGACCGAGGGAGCGTGCGGACCTCGGTGCTGGGTTTCGGGCCCTGACCACGCCGCCGACATCACAGGGTGTAGTCTCAGAGGTGCTGGTACTCATCAGCCCATCCGGTATGGCCCCGCCTCTGACGCAGAGCTGCCGAGCATCCGCTCACGCCGGACACATCGCTTTACCGCTCAGTCGGGATTATCTTGAATGCTCCATCGTTGGTTCAGCCGTTGATTGCTCCCTTTGGGATGCAACACTTTTCGTACATGCCGAGCTTCGGCATCCTCAGCGCGCATCCGCCCACTCAGGGTGGCATCGCGTCGTTCAGCGCCGCCCTGGCCGACGGCTTGGCCGCCAAGAGTGCCGCAGTCCGCGTGGTGCGCATCGCCGACGGCGAGGCGTCCAACCGCGACGACGTCGTCGGTGAGCTCGTCAACGGCTCCGCGTCGTCGATTGCCGACACCGCAGCGCAGCTGAACCAGAGCGATATCGCGATCATTCAGCACGATTTCGAGGTCTTCGGCGGCCCCGACGGCGACGAAGTCCTCCAACTCATGGAAGCGCTGACCGTCCCGACGGCCGTCGTCGTGCACACCGTGCTCAAAGAGCCGACACCGGAACAACATTCGGTGCTCGAGCGGATCATCGGACTCGCCGATCAGGTCGTCGTGCTCTCCGAGACCGCCCGGCAACGGCTGACCGAGGCCTTCCCGCTGGATCGCCACAAGGTCGTCGCGATTGCCCGCGGAGCCGGGCTCCCGACGGCCGCCGCGCTGAAGCGGTCCGCGCGCCCGATCATCTTGACCTGGGGACTCATCGGACCAGGCAAGGGCATCGAACGCGTCATCGACGCGATGGCCGTGCTCAAGACGCTGCCCGGACAGCCGCGCTACGTCATCGCCGGCCGGACCCACCCCAAGGTGGCGGCCGCCGAAGGGGAGGCCTACCGCGAAGCCTGCCTCGCGCGGGCCGAGCGCCTCGGCGTCGCCGACTCGGTGTCCTTCGACCCCATGTACCGCAGCCCCGCCGCGTTGAGCACGCTCATCCTGCAGGCCAGCGTCGTCGTGCTGCCCTACGACTCCAAGGACCAGGTCACCTCCGGCGTGCTTGTCGACTCCATCGCAACCGGCCGGCCCATCGTCGCAACCGCGTTCCCGCATGCCGTCGAACTGCTCGGTAGCGGCGCCGGCCTCGTCGTCCCACACGACGACCCCGACGAACTGGTCGGTGCGCTGCGCCGGGTCCTGACCGACCCACGTGTCGCCGGCTCCATGGCCTCCCAGGCCCGCGAGCTGGCCCCCTCGATGGCCTGGCCCGTCGTCGCCGACGCCTACCTCGCCATGGCCAAACGCCTCGTCGCAGCACGCTTGGCCCAGGCATGACCGCCGTGACCGGCATCGCGCCCGGCCCGGTCTTCGGACACCTGCTGCGGATGACCGACCACCGCGCCACCTACCAGCACGCGCTGCTGACCGTGCCGCTGCGCGAGGACGGCTACTGCGTCGACGACATGGCCAGGGTGCTCGTCGTCGCCACCCGCGAACCCGAAACCCCTGGCGAGCTCAACGGACTAGCCGGCAAGGCCCTGCAGTTCCTCAACGACGGGCAGTCCTACAACGGCGCCTGCCGCAACCGCATGGACAAGACCGGCCGCTGGACCGACCAGCCGACCACCGAAGACCACTGGGGTCGCTGCCTATGGGCGCTCGGCACGGCCGCCGCCCACAGTGACGTCAGCCTGGTACGCAGGCTGGCCACCATCCAGTTCGAACGCGCCGCCAAGGCCAGGTCACCGCACCCCCGCGCCATGGCCTACGCCGCCATCGGCGCCGCCGAGATCGTCTCCGTCGAGCCCAAGCACCCCGCGGCGCTGCGCCTGCTCACCGACTACGCCGCCATCGTGTTCGCGCGCAAGAGCGACCCCGATTGGGCGTGGCCCGAACCCCGGCTCACCTATGCCAACGCCGTGCTCGCCGAGGCGATGATCGCGACGGGTGTGGCACTGCAGGACACTGAGCTGACGCAACGGGGCCTGGAGCTCCTGGAGTGGCTGCTCGACTTCGAGATGGCCGACGGCCACCTCTCGCCCACCCCCGCGGGCGGGCGGGGGCCGCAGGACAGCCGTCCGGCCTTCGACCAGCAACCCATCGAGATCGCCACGCTCGCCGACGCGTGTGCGCGCGCCGCCGGCGTCGACCCCCGACCACTGTGGACCGAGGCCATTCGCAGCGCCGCGGCCTGGTTCCAGGGCGACAACGACTCCAACCAGGTGATGTGGGACCCGGAAACCGGTGCCGGCTTCGACGGGCTGCTCGACGACGGGGTGAACCTCGACCAGGGTGCGGAGTCGACGCTCGCCGTGATCTCCACCCTGCAGCAGGCCCGACGATTCGCCGCTGTCCCGCAATGACTTTGGGACGCGACCGCCGCGCGGCCAACTCCGGCTAGCCGAGCGGCCAGTCTTGGCCCCGGCTGGCTGGGCACAGGAAGCGTACAGTGGAGTCAACACCGAAGCGCTGCCGCCGCCTCGTCGAATCCTGACGTTCGACCGAACGGCCGTCACCTCGGACTCATGGGCCTAGATCTCGCCCTTTTCATTGGTACGACCGAGGGCACCCGCATGGCTATCACCGACATCGCCGAATACACGCATCTAAGCGCCACCGACATCGCCTCGCTCGGCAAAGAGCTCGACGCCATTCGCCGCGACACCGAGGACTCCCTCGGCGCCCGCGACGCGGCCTACATCCGGCGCACCATCAAGTTCCAACGAGTCCTCGGCGTCGGAGCGCGCCTGCTCATCGGCGGCAGTCGATCGAAGACCGCCTGGGTCCTGGGCACCGCTGCGCTGGCTTACTCGAAGTGCGTCGAGAACATGGAAGTCGGCCACAACGTATCCCACGGGCAATGGGATTGGATGAACGACCCGGAGATCCACTCGACGACGTGGGAATGGGACATGGTCGCCCTGTCGTCGCAGTGGCAACGCTCGCACAACTACCGCCACCACGTCTTCACCAACGTGCTCGGCAAGGACGACGATCTGGGCTTCGGTGTGATGCGGGTGTCCCGCGATCAGCCGTGGAAACGCCAGTACCTGTTGCAACCGCTACAGAACCTGTTGTTGGCGTTGACATTCGAATGGGGCATCGCCCTCCACGGCATCGACCTGACGCGCGACAAGGCCGAAAAGACCGCCCAGAAGCGGGCTTTGACGAATAAGATCGCCCGCCAAGCGCTCAAGGACTACGTGCTGTTCCCGGCGCTCAACGGGTCGCGCTGGCGCAGAACGCTAGGGGCCAACGCAGTCGCCAACCTGCTGCGCAACCTGTGGACGTACGTGGTGATCTTCTGCGGACACTTCCCGGACGGCGTCCAACAGTTCACCCCCGAGGTGCTGGAGGGCGAAACCAGACCCGAGTGGTATCTGCGCCAGATGCTGGGCGCCGCGAACTTCAAAGCCGGCCCGCTGATGGCCTTTTCGAGCGGCAACCTGTGCTACCAGATCGAGCATCACCTGTTCCCGGACCTGCCCAGCAACCGCTACGCCGAGATCGCCGAACGGGTGCGCCCGTTGTGCGAGAAGTACGGCTTGCCCTACACCACGGGCTCACTGGGCCACCAGTACCTCCAGACGCTGCGGACCATCAACCGGCTGGCGCTGCCCAACCGCTTCCTCGCGCCGCTGCCCGCGGCCGCGCCCAAAACCGATCCCGAGTCCGTGTTGGAGGCCGATGACGGCCCCCGCATGGATCGCGCGACGGTCCGACGGCACCGCAGGTTGGGCAAGGGGCGTCGGCGCGGTGCTCAGCGTCGCGAAGCGCTCAAAGGACTTCAGCTGGAGTCGGATTCCCGGACTCACACAGCACCTCGCCCGGCGGCCTGACTTTACGGCCGCCGGGTGCAGGCTGGTGGGCCGCACCTCCAGCTGACGCTACGGCCGCCGGGCGCAGGCTGGTGAGTGGCACCTCCAATTGACGCTACGGCCGCCGGGCGCAGGCTGGTCAACGTGCACCTCGAATTGCCCGGCTCTGAGCGACAAATCCCCGGCGGGCGAGAGTTGTCGCTCAGAGCCGGGCAGTTCGGTTACTGCTTCCGGTGGGTGAGCGACGCGTCCAGCGTGGCGAGCGTGTGGGCGAGAGTTGTCGCTCAGAGCCGGGCAGTTCGGTTACTCCATCCCGTGGGCGAGCAACGCATCGAGCGCGGCAAGCGCATGCGGTTGCCCCGAGGGCACAACCCCCTTGCCGCGCGTCCACGCCCATAGTGCGAGTTCGCCCACCGGCGCACTGACCGAGGCCGCCGGCTCGCCTCCCGCGGCTCGCACGGCCCGCGGCGCCCCGGAGCCAACTTCGGCCGCCGCGTCCGGGGCGGTCCACGCGCCGACGTCCGCGAGCCACCGCTGGCCGGTATCGGTCGCGACGAACTCCACCACGGCCTGCGACCGGTAAGTCGCCCCGTCGGGCAACCACCCCCACATCACGTCCACCGCGTGGTCGATGGCCCCCGCGGCCACGTCCTGCGCGAGCGGCGTGACCGGCAACCCCGCCGCCAACTCGGCGTCCACCCGGTGCATCGTCGCCTCGTAGGTCTGCATGCGCCGGGTGAATCCGACGGTCTGGTCGGGCGGCCACCACGACCAGCAGGGCTCGGCGTCGTCGCGCTTCACGAGCTGTGACAGCAGCGCGCCCGTCGCGCGCTCGCGCAGCTCCAACAGGTCGGCGAGCGCATCGGGCCGGGCCGGTTTGGCCGCTTCGATCGCCGGGAGCTCGGCACCACTCTGAACCCGATGTTCGAGCACGCCGGCCCAGAAGAAGTGCACGTTGACCAGGTGCCACAACAGATCCGAGGCCGACCAGTCCGGGCAGGTGGGGCAGCGGGCGCCCGGATCGGTGCCGGCCATCACCTCGGCAAAGCGGCGGGCTTCGGAATCGATTACTGCGAGCCGGTCCATCATTCGATGATGCCAGGGTGGCGCCGACCCCGACCCGCCACTACAGCGGCAGCAGGATGTTCTTCACGCTCGGATCGTTGGCCAAGTACTGCTGCACCGCGGGGTCCTGGAACGTCTCGACCAACTTCTTGATGTTGTCGGTGCCGGCCCACTTGCTGCCGATCGTCAGCTGTCCGGCGAACTCGTCAGGAGCCGGCGGCGCGAAGATCTGCCGGCTGATCGGCACCTTGGCCGCCAGGTAGTACTCCGTATAACCGACGGCCGCATCGAGATCCGGCAGCGAACGGGACTGAGCGGCGAAGTCCAGCAGGGTGAACTTCAGGTGCTTCGGGTTGCCGACGATGTCCTTCTGCGTCGCCGTCCACTTGTCGACGGCCGGGTTCAGACTGATCAGGCCGGCGCGCTCCAGCAGCCACAACCCCTGCGCCTCGTTCGCCGGATCCGAGTACAGCGAGACGTTCGCCCCGTCCGGCAGCTGCGCGGGATCGGAATACTTGTCCGACCAGAGCCCGAAGCCCCACCGGAACACCGGCGTGGCCGCCTGCTCGCGGAAGTCCGGGTTGGCCTCCAGCACCTGGCCCAGCCACAGCTTGTGCTGATAGATGGTGCCGGCCACCTCGCCGTCGCTGACCGCACGGTTGATCGTGTTGCTATCCGACAGGCCGCGGAACGCGATCTTGATTCCGTGCCGCGGGGCGACGTCCTTCGCGATGTACTCGATCAGCGCCTGCTCGGCGGAATTGCCCTCGTTGGTCGCGACCACCAAGGTTGCCCCGGCAATGTCGTTGGCCGACTGCGTCTTCCCGAAGAACAACAGCCGCACGCCGACAACCACGGCCACGACGACCACCAGGCTCACCGCGATCCAGAGCCACGTGGGCCGCCGTTTCAACTCGAACCCGTGATCGCCGGTGCCCTCGACGGTGGTAGTGGTGGCCATGACATTCCTCTCAAGCGGTGACTGCGCGCTTGCGCAGCAGCGGGTTGGTGCCGGTGCCGATGCGGCGGTGCGGCGTGGTGAAGCGGACGAGCGCATCGCCGACGATCTGTACGGCGGCGACGGTGACCACCAAGATGACGATGGTGGCCAACATGACGCCCTGATCGAAGCGCTGATAGCCGTATGTGACTGCGACGTAACCGATACCACCTGCGCCGATGGTGCCGGCGATCGCGGAGTACTCGATCATCGCGATGACGTTGATGGTCAGGCCGCCGAGAATCGACGGGACCGCCTCGGCGAGCTGCGCGGTGCGGATGATCTGCAGCCGCGACCCGCCCGACGCGCGGGCCACCTGCACCACCGACGGCGGCACCGAGCGCAACGAGTTCTCCACGATCCTGGTGAAGAATGCCGTTCCCGCCAGCGACATCGGGACGACCGCTGCGGCGATGCCGATGTTGGTGCCGGTGACGAAGCGGGTGAACGGCATGATCGCCGCCATCAGGATCAGGAACGGCAGTGACCGCCCGATGCTGACGAACCAGCCGAGAATCGTGTGCAGCAAGGGGTTTTCGAATAGTCCGCCGGGGGCCAGATTGTGGACCAGCGCACCCAGCGGCACACCGACGAGCACCACGATGCTCATCACGATCCCCACCATGATCAGCGTGTCCAGCAGCGCCGGAAACAGCAACCCCGGCAGTTCGTTCACCGGCACCGTGGCATTGGCCAGCAGCGTCTCGGTCACGCCACCACCTCCAGCCCGGGATCGGCAGGCTCGGCGCTGGTAGTGGCCAACCCGTAGCGGGTCAACACGTCGGCGACTCGACCGCTGACCCGATCCGGAATGCCCAGCGTCGCGCCCCCGACGGTGACGCCGCCGACCTGCTGGACCGAGGCCCCCAAGACGGCCAACGGAGCACCGAGTTCGGCCGAGGCCCGCGCTATCCAGTCCGCCGGCACGTCCGGCCCGTCGTACACCACGTGCCACACTCGTTGGCCCGTCGTCGGTTCCGCCGCCGGCCCCTGGGGACGTAGGTCCGCACCCAGCGGCGAATCGGGATCGGTGAGCAGCTCCACCAGGCGGCCCGATTCGACGATGCGGCCGTGGTCCAGCCTGGCCACCGAGTCGGCGATCTTGAGCACCGTGTCCATCTCGTGGGTGATGAACACGATCGACAGGTTCAAGTCGTCCCGGAGCTCCCGCAGCAGCGCGACGACCGAGGAGGTCGTCGTCGGATCCAGGCCTGCGGTCGCCTCGTCGGACAGCAGCACCGACGGACGCAGGGCCAGGGCGCGAGCGATGCCCACCCGTTGCCGCTGGCCCCCCGACAGCTGGAACGGGTAGTGGTTGGCCCGCTCGGTCAACCCCACCCGGTCGAGTAGCTCGGCGACCCGCTTGCGAGCTTCGGTGGCGGTGACCCCGAGGTACTCCAGTGGCAGCGCCACGTTCTCGGCTGCAGTGCGACGCTCGAGCAACCCCGACGACTGGAAGACCGTACCGATCCGGCGGCGGGCGACCCGCAGCCGCTGCGACGACAACGTCGTCAGGTCCTCGCCGTTGACCACCACGGACCCCGAAGTCGGTGCCGTGAGCAGGTTGATGCACTGCGCCAGCGTGCTCTTGCCGGCCCCACTGGGGCCGACGACGGCCAGGATCTCGCCGGCTTCGACGCGGAAGTTGATCCGGTCCAGCACCACGGTGCGTCCGTCGCCGCGGCCGTAGCTCTTCGTCAGGTCAGTCAGCTCGATCATCGAAGGGGTGGCGTCCTTGAGAGTGGGGGTGCGCAGGCGT
>JAHFVB010000544.1 GCA_023264755.1 Mycobacterium sp.
TGGACGCCTACGCCAAGGCCAACAACATCGAACTGGTGTGGAACTCCGCCAACCTGGACGTGTCGACCCAGGCCAACCAGGTCGACTCGATGATCAACCAGGGTGTCGACGCGATCATCGTCGTCCCGGTGCAAGCCGATTCGCTCGCCCCGCAGGTGGCCGCCGCGAAGGCCAAGGGAATTCCGCTGGTACCGGTGAACGCGGCACTCAACAGCAAGGACATCGCGGGCAACGTCCAACCCGACGACGTCGCCGCGGGCAAGCAGGAGATGCAGATGATGGCCGACCGCCTCGGCGGCAAGGGCAACATCGTGATCCTGCAGGGTCCGCTCGGCCAGTCCGGTGAGCTCGATCGCACCAAGGGCATCCAGCAGGTGCTCACCAAGTATCCCGACATCAAGGTGCTGGCCAAGGACACCGCCAACTGGAAGCGCGACGAGGCCGTCAACAAGATGAAGAACTGGATCTCGGGCTTCGGACCGCAGATCAACGCCGTCGTCGCCGAAAACGACGACATGGGCCTCGGTGCTTTGCAGGCGCTCAAGGAATCGGGGCGCACCGACGTGCCCATCGTCGGCATCGACGGCATCGAGGACGGGCTCAACGCGGTCAAGAGTGGCGAGTTCATCGGCACCTCGCTGCAGAACGGCACCGTCGAACTGTCCGCCGGGCTGGCCGTCGCCAATGCGCTGGCCAAGAAGGAGCAGGTGAACACCAACCCCGTGTACATCATGCCGGCCATCACCAAGGACAACGTCGACGTCGCGATCCAGCACGTCGTGACCGAGCGGAAGAAGTTCCTGGACGGGCTCAGCGCGCTGACCGCCGCGAACCTCAAGACCGGCGACATCGCCTACGAGGGCATCCCCGGTCAGAAGCAGCCGTGATCGGGGCTTCGAGATGTCCTTGGGCAGCGTCGATTTGAGCGTCGATTTCGACTTTCGCCTAGACGGCAAGGTCGCCCTGGTGACCGGCGGAGCCGCCGGCATCGGGGCGGCCATCGCCGGGGCTTACGCCGCCAAGGGGGCACGGCTCGCCGTGGTGGACCGGGACGAGGCCGGTGCGGCTCGCACGGCCGACGGGCTAGCCACCGCAAGCCGCGGCTTCCGGTGCGACGTCGCCGATTCCGATTCGGTGCGCTCCACCGTCGCGGCCGTGCTGGATGCGATGGGACGGGTCGACATCCTGGTGAACAGCGCGGGCGTCGTGCAACTCGCGCCCGCCGAGGAGCTGTCGGAGCAGGCCTGGGACACCACCATCGACGTCAACCTCAAGGGCACCTTCCTGATGTGCCAGGCCGTCGGCACGTCGATGCTCGCCGCCGGGGGTGGGGTCATCGTCAACATGGCCTCGCAGGCCGCCAGCGTGGCGCTCGACCAGCACGTGGCCTACTGCGCGTCGAAGTTCGGAGTGGTGGGACTGTCGAAGGTGCTCGCCGCCGAATGGGGTCCGCGCGGGATACGCGTCAACACCATCTCGCCCACGGTGGTGCTCACCGAACTCGGTCGCAAAGCCTGGGACGGCCCGCACGGTGAGGCGCTCAAGAAGCTCATCCCCGTCGGGCGATTCGCCTACCCTGACGAGATTGCCGCGGCCGCAATATATTTAGCAGCCGATGCTTCTGCGATGGTGAACGGGGCCGACTTGGTGATCGACGGCGGTTACACGATCAAATAGGACTACCGGGCGGGACGCCGTTCGAGTGTGGTCCCGACGCGGCGCCGTCAGCTCGTGATGACGGCGCCGCTTCCGGGTACGGAGTCCTGCCGTGCGCAGCGCTCAGTGCGCGACGGAGGTCAGATCGTAGAGGGTCACGCCGTCCACCGTGGTTGCGGTGTAGTGCGCCTTGACCCAGTCGCGGATCTGGGCGGATTCCGATTTCGCTCCGAACTGGTCGCCGGGGGACGGCATGCCCGGGTGTGCCGGGTCCAGGTAGTAGTGGATGCGTCCTTCGGCGACGAGTTTCTGGAACTCGGCGAGGGTCGGTGCCGGGTCGGCTCCGGCGAAGCCTCCGATGGGCATCACCGGAGCGCCCGTGGCCAGCTGATAGCCGGCGGCGTCCATCGAGCCGTTGGCCGCGCCGACCCAGGTGTAGCGCCCGGCGTCGACGGCCAGCATTCGGCTGACCTGCTCGGAGGGCTTGCCCATTCCCGGTGGCGGACCGACGGGACCCGACAGTGGGCCTGCGGGACCCGACAGTGGGCCGCCGGCGGGTCCGGGACGGGGGCCGCCTCCCGGGAAGCCGGGCATCCCCCCGGGCTTGGACGGACCCGCGGTGACGATGGGACCGCTGTGCGCGGTGCTGACCGTCTGGACGCAGTACGCCACCGGACCGGCCAACGCGGCGGCCACGGCCAGTCCCGCCGCCCAGGTCTTGAGCTCGCGGGTCGCGACGGTCGTGCCCGGCCGCATCGCGCCGACGAGGAACCCGAGGGCCGCCGTCACCCCGAGGACCAGGACGACCCAGCGCAGGGCAGGCACGAAGTCGGGGGTCTTGCTCAACAGCACCCACGCCCACGCGGTGGTCAGCGCGATGGTCGCGGCCAACAGCACTGTCACCCAACGCTTGTCGCGGTGCTGCCACAGGTGGGCCGAGCCGATGCCCACCACCGCGGCCACCCCGGGGGCCAAGGCGACGGTGTAGTAGTCGTGGAAGATCCCCGACATGAAGCTGAAGACCAATGCGGTCACCAGCAGCCAGCCACCCCACGCCACGTACGAGGCGCGCTTGGCATCGGTCCGCGCCGCGCGCCCGCACAGCACCAGACCGGCGACGAGGAGCACCAGGGCGGCGGGCAGCAGCCAGGAGATTTGCGTGGCGGACTCGGTCGCGAACATCCGGGTGATACCGGCCTGCCCGAACATCGGTCCACCCGGACCGCCGGGACCGCCCGGACCGCCGGGTCCACCGCCGGGTGGGTGGGGGATTCCACCTCCGCCGCCCGCCTCGCCGCCGAGGATGCGGCCCAATCCGTTGTAGCCGAGGGTCAACTGCAGGAAGCTGTTGTTCGAGGAGCCGCCGATGTACGGACGATCGGAGGCGGGCCACAGTTCGACGAGCGCGACCCACCAGCCGGCGGAGACGACCGCCGCGGCGAGTCCGGCGAGCAGTTGCAGCAGCCGCGTGCGCAACCGTGGAGGGCCCGCGAGCAGGTAGGCGAACGCCAAACCAGGCGTGATCAACAGCACCTGCAGCTGCTTGGTGAGGAAGCCGAACCCGATCAGGGCGCCGCACAACACAACCCAGCGGGTGCGTCCACTTTCGACGCCGCGCAACAGGGCCCACGCCGCGGCCACCATCAGGAAGACCAGCAGGGCATCCGGATTGTCGTACCGGAACATCAACGTGGCCACCGGCGTCAGCGCCAGCAGCGCGCCGGCGCTCAAGCCCGCACCCGGGCCGAAAGTCCTTCGCACTGCGGCGTATAGCAGCGCCACCGCGGCGACCCCCAGCAGCACCTGCGGAAGTTGAAGGGCCCAGGAGTTCATGCCGAACAGGCGGGTG
>JAHFVB010000545.1 GCA_023264755.1 Mycobacterium sp.
GCAAGACCGCGAAGTTCGTCAAGCGGTTCGGCGGTGTGGGCGACGAACTACGCAGGGCGGCAACGCAATACGCGGGCGAGGTGGCGACCGGGGCGTTCCCGGCCGAGGAGCATTCCTTCTAGCCGAACTGGGGCGCGCGCTTCTCGAGGAAGGCCGCGACGCCCTCCTGCCCGTCGGCTGAGCGGACCGACTCGGCGATGGCACGCGCTTCGGCCTCCAGCTGCTCTTCGAGGCCGCTGCGCGAGCTGCCCAGCAGTAGCCGCTTGACCGTGGCGTTGGAGGTTCGCGAAGTGTTCGCCAACTCCTGAGCGAGCGCGTCGGCGCGGGCGGAGAGTTCCGCGTCGGGTACCACGTCGGTCAGCAGCCCCCACTCGAGCGCCTCGGTGGCCGACAGCGTGCGGTTGGTCAGCATCAGCTGCTGGGTGCGGCGCAGGCCGATGAGTCTGGGCAGGTAGTAGGACGCGCCTCCGTCCGGGCTGAGCCCGGCCTTGGTGTAGGCCATGGTGAACTTCGCCGATTCCGCAGCCAGGACCAGGTCGCCCGTGACGGCGACGCTGAAGCCCGCCCCGGCGGCGGTTCCGTTGACGACGGTGAGCACGACGGCATCCATGCGGGCGAAGGTGGACAGCGCGCGGTGCAGGTCGTCGGCGATGCCCTTGACGTAGGTCCCCGGATCGGGCGCGGCGGCTATCGCCTTGAGATCGCCGCCCGCGCAGAAGAATCGGCCCGCGCCGGTGATGGTGACGACCTTCGTCGCGGCGGTGTCGCACAGCGCAGCCGCCGCGGCGAGCTCGCGGGTCATCGTGTCGTTCATTCCGTTGGCCACCTGGGGCCGGTTGAGCACGATGCTGGCGACGGGGCCGGATTGCGCGAACGCCAGTGTTTCGAAATCGGTCATGGGGCAAACCGTAGCGCAGCGTCCGGCCCGCTCTTCGTTACGTCAGGGCTTCGAGCTGTAAGCCCAGCCGATTGGCGGTGGCCTGCCGCAGCGCCTCGAAGTCGCCCCCGTAGCCCAGCGTGCGCAGGGCGCCGTCGGCGACGATCCACGGTTGTTCCGGCGGGCAGCTACCGTCGTCGGAGCGGCGGTTGATCACCGATTCGGCCAGCCGGAAGGGTAGTTCGGCGGCATCGGACGGACCGTTGCATTCGGCGATGGCCGCCTCGGCGAGCCGTCGATATCGTTCCCGCAGTTCGCTACGGTCGCGCCGGAACTGCGCGAATCGGTCGACGCGTAGCTCGGGCAGCAGATAGAGCGCGCCGAGGTTCCACGTGCTGTGGCACAGCTGGAAGACGTCGGACACGACCAGTGCGTGCAGCCGCGCCGTGGCGGGCTCGGCTTCGGTGAGCAGTACTCCGGCCAGCCGCAGCGGCTCGTCGATGGTGCCGGCCAGCAGCGCGTCGAGGATGTCGTCCTTGGTGGCGAAGTGGTGATAGAGCGAGGCTTGCCGCACTCCGACGGCGTCGGCGATGCGACGCGTCGAGGTGTTCGCGTAGCCGAGGGTGGTGAACAATTCGGCGGCGGCGTCGAGGATCTCTTCCCTGGCGGTCTTACCGGGTCGACGCGAGCGCTCCAGCCTGGGCCGTCCACGACCATCGGTGTGCATGGCCACATTGTGACACTCGCCGCTCGGCGTGCGCTAATACCTGTCGTTTGATAGAAATAGGTCAACGTGCCGGTAACAGGGGCGATACCGGGACGGAACGCCAGACCCGAAAACTTTCAGTTGACAGTTATCAGGAGATCGGACGGACATGCCGAGCACCAATTCGACCAATTCCACGGAGGGCGCACGCTCCCATGCGCGCGCCCAGGCCACCACCCAGCAGCTGCGCGTGCCGACACTTCCTCCCGGCCTCCGCGGACCGATCTGGGCCGAAGCCATTCCGGCCGGCTCGTACGCCACGAAGGTGCTCGGCCGCGGCACCCGGCTCCGCTTGGCCGACCCGGACGGGGGCGCCTGCGCACACCTGCTGCTGTTCCGCGCCGACGCCTCTTGGGAACGACTGAACGTCGCCGACACCATGAAGGTGCCGTGGCAGGCCTACCTCGGCGCCGGACACCCACTGCTGTCCGACCAGGGCCGGGCACTCGCCACCATCGTGGCCGACACCTCGGGGCACCACGACGCGCTCTGCGGCCCGACCGACGCCGCACGCGCACAAATGCTGCTCGGAGTTCACAAACACGGCATGGACATTCGTGACGTCGCGCCCTCGGTGTCGTTCTTCAAGGGGGCCCGCGTCACCGCCGACGTAGCAATCGCGTTCACGGGCAGCGCGGGCGCCGGCGCGTCCGTGGACCTGCTCGTGCACCTACCGCTGGTGGTCGTCGTGGCGAATGCGCCGCATCCGCTCGACCCCAGCCCCACCGTCACCGATCTCGACGTGGTGGCCTGGCCGGCTCCCGGGGAACTGACCCAACCGGTCACCGCCGAACCGGAGTACCTGCGCGCCCTGTTCAACACCGAAAGCACCTGGGCGGCAGCCCAAGACAGCGAGGCAGTGAAATGACAACGCTCACCGAGGTGGTCAACGAGATCGTCGCCGCCTGTGCACCGTGGTCGGCCGTGGTCAAGGCGGGCCAACAGTTGCAGATCATCGATCTGCACGGCAACCAAGCCGTCGACACGCTCTTCTACGGATTCGTCGACGGTCGGCCCGACCCGGCGCTGCGCTACAGCGCGCAGGCCACCGTCGCGGCCCAGCGCAACATCTTCCTGACCACGGGATCGATACTGCGGGCCGCCGACGGCACCGCGCTGATGACCATCGTGGCCGACGAGGTCGGCAACCACGACACGATCGCCGGAGCCTGCTCCAAGGAGTCCAACACCCTGCGCTATGGACACCACACCGTGCACCAGCACGCATGCGCCGAGAACTTCCTGGCCGAAGCCACCAAGTGGGGCATGGGCAAGCGCGACATCGTCTCCAACGTGAACTTCTTCATGAACGTACCGGTGGAGGACGACGGCACCCTGGGCATCGTCGACGGCCTGTCGGCGCCCGGCAAGTCGCTGACCCTGCGGGCCGAGGTCGACACGCTGGTGCTGGTGTCGAACTGCCCGCAGCTCAACAACCCGTGCAACGGTTTCGACCCCACCCCCGTTCAGATGCTGATCACCGGCGCATGACCCCGACCATCGAGGTGGTCCGGCCGGGGATGCTGACCACCGTCCAGGACTGGCCCGGTCGAATCGGCTACTGGCACATCGGCGTCCCGCCGTCCGGGCCCATGGACGACCTGAGCTTTCGCATCGGCAACCGCGTGCTCGGCAACCCCGAGGGCGCGCCGGGGCTCGAATGCACCAGGGGTGGGCTGAGTTTGCGCTTTCCTACCGGCGGCCGGGTGTGCGTGACGGGAGCGCCGGCCCCGGTGACGCTGGACGGCGCGGCGGTCCCACAGTGGCAGTCGGTGAACGTGCCCGACGGCGGTCGGCTCGAGGTCGGCATGCTGACCGGCCCCGGCATGCGCTGCTACGTGCTGGTCGCCGGTGGCCTGG
>JAHFVB010000546.1 GCA_023264755.1 Mycobacterium sp.
TGGGAGACCGACGGAGGCGACCTCTGGGAGGTACTGGAACGGCTTGACGCCGAGGGCTGTTCCCGGTTCGTCGTCACCGACGTGACCAAGGACGGCACCCTCAACGGGCCCAACCTCGAGCTGCTGGCCGCAGTCGCCGAACGCACGCAGGCCCCCGTCATCGCGTCCGGCGGAGTGTCGAGCCTCGACGACCTGCGGGCCATCGCCACGTTGACCGACCGCGGAGTCGAGGGCTCCATCGTCGGCAAGGCCTTGTACGCGGGACGGTTCACGCTGCCCGAGGCCCTCGCCGCCGTGAGTCGGTAGGTTTCATGGCACTCGACGACGCCGACCTCGACGCCCTGGTCGGGGTGGCCTCCGCGATCCTGGACGACGCAGCCAAGCCGTTCGTCTTGGGGCATCGGGCCAAGTCTGCGGTGGCCAAGCACGGCAACGACTTCGCCACCGAAGTCGACCTGGCGATCGAGCGTCAGGTGGTCGAGGCGTTGCAGACGGCGACCGGCATCGGGGTGCACGGCGAGGAGTTCGGCGGTGCACCAATCGATTCGGAGCTCGTCTGGGTGGTCGATCCCATCGATGGCACCTTCAACTACGCCGCGGGCCTGCCGATGGCGGCGATACTGCTTGGGCTGTTGCGGGCCGGTGAGCCGGTACTCGGGCTGACCTGGTTGCCCTTCACCGACCAGCGCTACACCGCGGTGATCGGAAAGCCGCTGTACGCCAACGGAATTGCGTGCCCGACCCTCACCGACGCGACACTGCCGGAATCCATCGTCGCCGTGGGCACGTTCAACATCGGCTCACACGGCGAGTTTCCGGGCCGCTACCGGGCGGGCATTTTGGAGCGGCTGAGCCGCAAGTGTTCTCGCATGCGCATGCATGGGTCCACCGGCATCGACCTGGCCTACACCGCGGCCGGCGCGCTCGGCGGGGCGATCAGCTTCGGCCATCACGTCTGGGACCATGCGGCGGGGGTGGCGTTGGTGCGCTCGGCCGGCGGCATCGTCACCGATCTGGCCGGCCAGCCGTGGACCCCGGCCTCGCGCTCTGCGTTGGCCGGAGTGCCCGGCGTGCACGCCGAGCTCCTGGAGATCGTGGCCGCGACGGGCAATCCGGAGGACTACCGATGAATCATCACGAAGGGCTGGCCGTTCGGGTCATTCCCTGCCTCGACGTCAAGGACGGCCGGGTGGTCAAGGGCGTCAACTTCGAGAACTTGCGCGATGCCGGTGACCCGGTGGAACTGGCGGCCGCATACGACGCCGAGGGCGCTGACGAACTCACCTTCCTCGACGTGACGGCGTCGTCCTCCGGCCGGACCACCATGCTCGAGGTCGTGCGCCGCACCGCCGAGCAGGTGTTCATCCCGTTGACGGTCGGGGGCGGAGTGCGTTCCGTCGCCGACGTCGACACGCTGTTGCGTGCCGGAGCCGACAAGGTCTCGGTCAACACCGCGGCCATCGCCAGGCCAGATCTGCTTGCCGAACTGTCTCGCCAGTTCGGATCCCAGTGCATCGTGCTCTCGGTCGACGCGCGCACCGTGCCCGAGGGTTCGGCGCCCACCCCGTCCGGGTGGGAGGTCACCACCCACGGCGGCCGTCGCGGCACCGGTCTCGACGCAGTCGAATGGGCCGCGCGGGGAGCCGAACTCGGCGTCGGTGAGATCCTGCTCAACTCCATGGACGCCGATGGCACCAAGGCGGGTTTCGACCTCGCGATGCTGCGTGCGGTCCGGGCGGCGGTCACCGTGCCCGTCATCGCCAGCGGTGGCGCAGGTGCGGTGACCGACTTTGCCCCCGCCGTCGAGGCCGGCGCCGATGCGGTCCTGGCCGCCAGCGTGTTCCACTTCGGCGAGCTCACCATCGGTCAGGTGAAGGCGGCGATGGCGGCCGAGGGCATCGTGGTGCGATGAACGGCGTCTTCCGCGATTTCGGCGTGCTGAGGCGTCCTCAGCGCGCGAAATCACGCCGAAATCACGGAGGTGGGCGATGACGACACAACTGGATCCTGCGCTCGCGGCGCGGCTCAAGCGCGACGCCAACGGCCTGTTCGCCGCGGTGGCGCAAGAGCGGGGCACCGGGCAGGTGTTGATGGTGGCGTGGATGGACGACCAGGCGTTGGCGCGCACCCTCGCCACCCGCAAGGCGACGTACTACTCGCGTTCGCGAGCCGAGTACTGGGTCAAGGGGGAGACCTCCGGGCACACCCAATACGTGCACTCGGTGCGACTGGACTGCGACGGCGACACGGTGCTGCTCGAGGTCGACCAGGTGGGCGCGGCGTGCCACACCGGAGCCCACTCGTGCTTCGACGCCGACGTGTTGCTGGAGCCGGAACGCTGAGCTCAGCTACCGGTGGTCGAGCCTGGACGGACGATCATCAGTATCACGACGGTGACCCACAACAGCGCAAAGATCCCAGGCGGGATCGATAGTCTCTGCACGCGTTGCCGCAACTGCGGATGCTGTGGACCGTCTGTTTCTTCGCCGCTGGCTCCTCCGGCACCTCGGCGGTCAACGCCATGCGGGCGTAGCGAGGAAACAGGCTGGCGGCCACAGTGACTGGTCCGATGAAGACCATCGCGGCAAATGACATGCGCGCACAACAGTGCCTCGTTCACTAGGCGGGCTGTCCTTTCGTGAGCTCCCACGACGTGACGGCCTGGCTGCCATGAGTCGTAACGTCGTCGAGGGCGGTGCCCGGCCTGCCGGCGCCCCGGGGGCGCGGCATTCGGCGTGAGGGAGTGGGTTAACGGTGGCGTTGGCCGACGACCGTCGAACGGGGCAGTCGGCCGGCGCGTGAATGGCCGGTGAGCGCGTCGTCGGTGACGATCACGTCGAAGCTCAGATTCAACCGCATCGGCTTGGTGACTTTCTGCTGCCAGGTGACCCGGTCACCGTCGACGGTGATGTTCTGCAGCGGTACGGTGTCGTCCTGGTAGGTCGCTGTGCCGGCGATGCCGTCGTCGGTGTCGGTGAAGTTGTAGTCGACGGCCAGCGAGCCGATCGGCGTCTTGATCGTCACGTCCCAGTCACCCAACAGGCTCATCTATACCTCCATCGGTGTGCGGCCGGACGGCGTCCATACGGTGCCGCGGCGCTCGTATTCGAACAACTCCTCGACGGCGTGCGCGACGCGCGGCCCGTAGCTGCGGTGCAGCAGATGCAGCGCTACGTCCAGGCCTGAGGTGACACCGCCACCACTGATGAAATCGCCGTCGTCGACCACGCGGGCGCGCACCGCGCGCACCCCGGCTGCATCCAGGACATCTAGGCCCAACGAATGCGTCGTTGCATGCCGGTCCTCGATCAGCCCTGCCATCGCCAGCAGCACCGAGCCGCCGCACACGGTGACTACGGTGACATCGGGATTCTGTAATGCCTGGCGCAGCAACGGAATCAGCGGAGTGTCGAGGGCTCGCGCTAAGAGTACCGGGATGGTGTGCACTCCCTGGTCGGGATCACCGGCGATGGGCCCACTGGCCCCGGGAATGATGACAT
>JAHFVB010000547.1 GCA_023264755.1 Mycobacterium sp.
GCGCTGGTCGCATGCCCGGCCAGGCGAACCCGGCTCAAGGCAACCCGAACAGTATGCCTCAAAAGGTCACGGCAGCCAAATCCCTGATCAGGCGCGCAGGAGCCGCTCCTCCCGGCCACGACGACGTTCCGACCCCCGCCCATCGGCACGTCACGGCCGCGCGCATCGGGGGGCGCCCTACTCGCACCGGCTCCGAGGTCCTCGTAACCGGATGCCATCCCACCCAACCCCGCACCTTACTCGTAAGTAAGGTTCGAGCATGTCTTCGTCGACGTACACCTACCGCATGTGGCAACGGCTCAGCGATCAGCCGGGGGGAAGCTGGGTGTTCTCTCTCGCCGCGATGGCCCGAGTGCCGTACTTCGCGTCGGTGTTACCGCACGTCAAGCGAATGGAACCCGGCCTGGCCGAGGTCGCCATCCCGAAATGGATCTTCGTGCACAACCATCTGCACACCGTGCACGCCATTGCCTGCTGCAACGCCGCCGAGGTGGCCATGGGCATGCTCATGGAGGCCACGGTGCCGACGACCCATCGTTGGATCCCCAAGGCGATGACGGTGCAGTACCTGCAGAAGGCCACCACGTCGCTGCGCGCCACCGCACGGCTCGAAACCCTCGACTTCGCCGCGATCACGGAAGGCACCGACGTGGTCGTGCCGGTGAGCGTCACGGACCGCAACGGGCTCGAGGTCGTCCATGCCGACATCACGACCTGGGTAAGTCAGTCAGGTGCCGCGTAGGTGCCGTGCCCCTCGCGCACCAGGTCACCCTCGAACGCCAACACCTCGTTGACGAGTCCACCCCGCTCGTTGCGGTAGTTGATGACCAACAGCGATTCGCCCTGGTACACGCCGACGACCTCGAAGTGCAGGTTCGGCACGAGCTCCAGGGCCGTCTCCCAGTAGTGGCGCAGCGCGGGCTTGCCCCGCACCACTCCCCCGGTCTGTGGCAGCAGCCGGGCGGCCACCGGCGAGGTGAACAGGACGTCGTCGTGAAAGTGTGCGAGCACCGCCTCGACGTCGTGCTCGTTCCACGCCCGCACCCATGCCTCGGCGAACGCCGCCGGATCGGGAGTCGCCATCGTCACTCACCCCTTCAGAGTCGCCCAGAAGCCGCATTGATGCCGCTGCTCGAAATCGTGGACCAGCCTGCTGCCATCGGGCCGCAGGGACAACCGATTTTCCGCGGCCGGGTCGGTGCCCAGCTCGGGCCAGTCGGGCTGACCGGCGACGTCGGGTTTGCCGTCGATGACGAACTTGGCCCAGTAGTCGATCATCTGATCGGACAACAGCTGCTGGGCGGGTGTCGGCGGGGGCGCCCCACCGACGGCGAAGAGATACCGCAGCTCCAGCGAGTGGCTGGCCCCGACGGGGAACGGCAAGGTCCGCATCGGATCCGGCGTGGGCGGTGCGGGATCGCTGAACTCATAGGCGTAGACCGGGTTGGTCAGGGCCAACTCCTGGCTCATGCGGTCGGCCACGCAGGCGAACACTCCATCGGTCACGGCGGCCGAATAGGCCAGCGCCGCACTACCGGAATAGCCCGCCAATGGGTAGTGCTCGGCGATGGCGGGCGCGTCCGCACCGAACGTCTCGGACAGCAGGTGCGGATACTCCCCCGGCGGAAACCGTTTCCCCATCCGCAGCCACTGCAGCGCGACGAAGAGCGTGAACTCGTCGCGGTTGGTGCCGATCAGGACGGGCACCTTCGCCGCCTTCCCGGTCGCGAAGGCGGCCATCGGATCGACCGGCAACGCCGCGGTCTTGGTGACCGGCCCGCTCAGGAGGTCGTCGCCGATTCGGTAGTACCACACGGGAACTCGAAGCTTCTCCGGAGCGATCGCGCGCAGGCACTGCGGCGCGGCGACCCGGTCGGGACAGCCCACGGCGCGCGCATAGTCGAGGCTGATCCGGGTGGCCTCGGGCAGTGCGACCTGCGCCTGACACGGCCCGCTCTGGATGATCGCGGCGCGGAACAATCCGATGGAGCTCGGCGCGACCAGGTGGTCGCACACCGACATCCCGCCCGCCGATTCGCCGGCGATGGTGACCTCGTCCGGATCGCCACCGAAGTTCGCAATGTTGTCGCGCACCCAGCGCAGGGCCGCCTGCTGGTCGGCCAACCCGTAGTTGCCCACCGCCCCCGGCGGACCGAAGGAGGGATGGGCCAGGAAGCCGAGCGCCCCCAGTCGATAGTTGATCGTGACGACGACGATGTCGCCTCGCGTCGTCATCCGTTGCGCGTCGTAGAGGCCACCGCTGCCGTTGAAGAAGCCACCGCCGTGAATCCAGACCATCACGGGCCGCTTCTTGGTGGAGGCGGGCGGCGTCCAGACGTTCAGCGTCAGACAGTCCTCGGAGGTATTGCGGCCCCGTTCCAGGTCGCTCGGGTCCTGGATGCACCGCGGTCCCAGTTTGGTGGCGTCGCGCACTTCGGGCCAGGCCGCCACGGGCATCGGCGGCTGCCACCGCAGCGGACCGACCGGCGGGGCCGCGTAGGGAATGCCCGCGAACAAGCGATGGTCGGGTGCGACCAGCCCGCGCACCTCACCCGTGGCCGTGTGCGCCAACGCCGGATCGGGGGGCGGGCCGGGCGGCGGTGTGGGAACGGCCGGTCCGCCGCGCCCACAACCCAGCAGCAGCAACGCGACGACGATCAGCACAGTCGCACTGCGCAGAACCGGTCGCACGGGTAGGGGGCGCACGGGTTCCGAGCCTACTGATGACCGTTGGGGCCAAAGCTGGCTACAAACCGGGGCGACCCACCTAGACTGCGACTTGACACCCGTCAAGTCACCGTTCGCAGTGAAGGAGCCCCCATGAGCACGCCGACGATGGACGAAGCCGCCAAGGTGCTCGCCGATCCGACGGCCTACGCCGACGACGAGCGACTGCACGCGGCGCTCGCCCACCTACGGGCCAACAATCCCGTTGCGTGGGTGGATAATCCACCGTATCGACCGTTCTGGGCGATCACCAAGCACGCCGACATCATGGCGATCGAGCGCGACAACGAGCTGTTCATCAGCGCACCGCGTCCGCTGTTGGCTCCGGCGGCCGCCGACGACATGGCCCAAGAGCAGCTGGACGCTGGAGTCGGGTTGCGCACGCTCATCCACATGGACGATCCCCACCACCGCAAGGTGCGCAAGATCGGCGCCGACTGGTTCCGCCCCAAGGCCATGCGGGACCTGCAGGTGCGTGTCGACGAGCTGGCCAAGCGCTACGTGGACAGAATGGCCGAGCTCGGACCCGAATGCGACTTCGTGACCGACATCGCCGTCCACTTCCCGCTTTACGTGATCATGTCGCTGCTCGGCCTACCCGAGTCCGACTACGGCCGCATGCACACGCTGACTCAGGAGATGTTCGGCGGGGACGACGACGAGTACAAGCGGGCCGACGGATCGCTCGAGGATCAATTCGCCGTGATCCTCGACTTCTTCAAGTACTTCGCGAAGTTGACGGCCTCCCGGCGGGCGCATCCCACC
>JAHFVB010000132.1:0-1545 GCA_023264755.1 Mycobacterium sp.
CCGGTCACCACCACCCCGAGCGGGGCGATCCGCTCGAAGGCGATTTCCGTCGATCCGCCGGTGCTGATCACGTCGTCTACCAGCAGTACGCGCATGCCTGGCTGCAACCTGGTGCCCTCGACCCACTGCTCGCGACCACGCTGTTTCTGTTCCTTGCGCACCGAGAACCAGGCCTTGCCGGTGACCATGGCGACACCGTGCGCCAGCGGGTCGGCCCCCATGGTGAGGCCGCCGACGGCGTCGAACTCGATGCCGTGCTGCGCGGCGAGGTCGGCGACCGCGCGGCTGACGATCGACAGCCGCTCGCCGGTGTCGACGGCGTACTTGCCGTCGATGTAGTCGTGGCTGAGTTGACCACTGGCCAATCTGAACGGTTCCTCACGGCGTTCGTAGCCGCGGGTGCGGACCAGGTCGAACGCTGCCTGCCACGTCTCGGGACGCTCGGTCGTTGCCATCGGTCGATCGTATTGCACCGTCGACCGGCGCCCCCGCCGTAGTCAGTCGGTCCGCGCGAGCCGCGCCAACTCCACTGTGGCCGCCCGCAATTCGTCGATCGAATCGATGGGAGTGGGGTAGCCGACCCTGGTGTAGGCCGGGCCGCGCCTGGCGGTGACCTTCAAGTCCAGTCCGTAGCGGTCCACACCGGTGCAGGTGGCGGACACGGCGTCGGGGTAGCCGCCGAGCGTGCGGGCCATGGCCGCCAGCGCCTCGGCGTGGTCGGCGTTGAGGTGCGCGATGGCTCCGGCGGCCGCTGGAGCGACCGGGTCCGGTTGGGCGGCCGCGTAGGCCTGTCCGCTGGCCGAGTCCATCCGCCCGTACCCGCCCACCCAGCGCACGCGGTCGACCCGCAGCACCCACAGGGTGAAGTCGCTGTAGTCGACGTAGTACTTGGCGGCGGGCACCCCGGCGAGGTGGGCGGCTCTGGCGGCGGCCAACTCGTCGCCGGCCGGGCGCTCGGCCACCCCGGCCAGCGTGATCCGCGCGTTGGCCAGCGGATCGGGATCGGTGCTCGGCGCGACGACGGCGATGCTGGCCCGTGGGTCGGAGCTCAGGTTGCGGCCGTGTTCGGCGAGGTTGGAGACGCACAACACGGGGGCCCCGCCCAGCAGGCCGTAGGCGACGAGCGACGCCCAGGGATCGCCATCCGTGGTCAGGGTCGCCAGCGTGGCCGTGTTGGTCGACGCGGCGATGGTGCGCGTCTCCTCGGCCGCCGAGGGCCGGGCGGGATTGACGATCGGGGTGAGCGGAGGTGGGACCGAAGGGGCATCGCCCGGGTCGCCGTGATCGCGGGTAGCCACGTTCGCCAAGGATAGCCGGGCGGGTATCCCGGCACTGCGGTAGTTTCGAGACTGCTCGGCGGCGACGTTGCTGCGCTTGGTCGCGCCGCTGGTGGAGTTGGTGCTGGAGCTTGCGCCTAGGCCCGGCGGGGACGGTCTGCCGGCGGTTGAAATCCCCCTTCGGGGAAGGTATTTCGCCGCGGCGCACGTGTCGGACCCGGACCGGGCCGCGAACCCGCGCGACCCGCCGGGCGCACCGACGCCGAGA
>JAHFVB010000132.1:1555-10018 GCA_023264755.1 Mycobacterium sp.
AGGTTGGAAGACTAATGGAGCAACTGACCGAAGACGACGACTACCGGGCGCCAACTGACGGCGTCGTGGACCATCCGACCGCCGACGACTTCCAGCATGCCCGCGTGCTGCCCGCGGACCGCACCTGGTTCAAGCACGCCGTGTTCTACGAAGTCCTGGTGCGGGCCTTCTACGACTCGAACTCCGACGGATCCGGAGACCTGCGCGGCCTGACCGAACAGCTCGACTATCTGAAATGGCTTGGGGTGGACTGCCTTTGGCTGCCACCCTTCTACGATTCGCCATTGCGCGACGGTGGCTACGACATCAGGGACTTCTACAAGGTGCTGCCCGAGTTCGGCACCGTCGAGGACTTCGTCACCCTGCTCGACGCGGCGCACCGCCGGGGCATCCGTGTCGTCACCGACCTGGTGATGAACCACACCTCGGATCAGCACGAGTGGTTCCAGGAGTCCCGGCGCAACCCGGACGGGCCCTACGGCGACTTCTACGTCTGGAGTGACACCAGCGAGAAGTACGCGGATGCGCGCATCATCTTCGTCGACACCGAGGAGTCCAACTGGACCTATGACCCGGTCCGACGACAGTTCTACTGGCACCGGTTCTTCAGCCACCAGCCGGACCTGAACTACGACAACCCGGCCGTTCAAGAGGCGATGGTCGACGTGCTGCGGTTCTGGCTCGATCTCGGCATCGACGGGTTCCGCCTGGACGCGGTGCCGTACCTGTTCGAACGCGAGGGCACCAACTGCGAGAACCTGCCCGAGACCCACGCCTTCCTCAAGCACTGCCGCAAGGTCATCGACGACGAGTTCCCCGGCCGGGTGCTGCTGGCCGAGGCCAACCAGTGGCCCGCCGACGTGGTCGAGTACTTCGGCGACCCGGACACCGGTGGCGACGAGTGCCACATGGCGTTCCACTTCCCGTTGATGCCCCGCATCTTCATGGCGGTGCGCCGCGAGTCCCGGTTCCCCATCTCGGAGATCCTGGCCAACACCCCGGCCATCCCGGACATGGCGCAATGGGGCATCTTCCTGCGCAACCACGACGAGTTGACGCTCGAGATGGTCACCGACGAAGAGCGCGACTACATGTACTCCGAGTACGCCAAGGACCCGCGGATGAAGGCCAACGTGGGCATTCGCCGGCGGCTGGCCCCGCTGCTGGAGAACGATCGCAACCAGATGGAACTGTTCACCGCGTTGTTGCTGTCGCTGCCAGGGTCGCCCGTCCTGTACTACGGCGACGAGATCGGCATGGGCGACATCATCTGGCTCGGTGACCGCGACGGGGTGCGCACGCCCATGCAGTGGACCCCCGACCGCAACGCGGGCTTCTCCACCGCGACGCCCGGTCGGCTGTTCCTGCCGCCCAACCAGGACCCGATCTACGGGTATCAGTCGGTCAACGTCGAGGCGCAGCGGGACAGCAACACGTCGCTGCTGAACTGGACGCGGACCATGTTGGCCGTGCGCCGCCGCCACGACGCGTTCGCCGTCGGGGCCTTCCGGGAACTCGGCGGCAGCAACCCGTCGGTGCTGGCCTACGTGCGGGAGCTCGGCAAGCCGGACGGTCACGTCGACGCGGTGGTCTGCGTCAACAACCTGTCCAGGTTCCCGCAGCCCATCGAGCTCAACCTGCAGCATTGGAGTGGGTACACCCCGGTGGAGATGACCGGGCACGTCGAGTTTCCGTCCATCGGCGCGTTGCCCTACCTGCTGACGCTGCCCGGGCACGGGTTCTATTGGTTCGAGCTACGCGCTCCGCTGAGAGACCCGTCCGACACGGAAGGCGTGGTGCTGCCATGAAGTTGCCGTTCGACGAGTGGCTGCCCAAGCAGCGTTGGTATGCCGGGCGGGGCCGCGACATCGGCTCGGTGACGCCGCACCTGGTCGTCGCGCTGCGTGACGACCTCGACCTGACGCTGCTCGACGTCGCGTACTCCGATGGGTCGTCCGAGCGCTACCAGCTGTTGGTCCGGTGGGACGCCGCGCCGATCGACGCCTATAGCGACGCCGCGACCATCGGCACCGTGAGCGACGAGGCGGGCGACCGCACGGCCTACGACGCGTTGTTCGACCCCGCGGCCGCCAGCTACCTGCTGTCGTTGATCGACCAGTCCGCCACCGTGGCCCCGTTGCAGTTCCTGCGAGAGCCCGACGCCGAGCTCCCGGTGACCGCCGCACCGCGGCTGGCCGGCGTGGAGCAGAGCAACACCAGCGTGGTGTTCGAGGAAGCGGCCGTGTTGAAGGTGTTCCGGCGCGTCACCGCTGGCGTCAACCCGGACATCGAGATGAATCGGGAGCTGGCGCGCGCGGGCAACCCGCACGTGGCCCGGCTGCTCGGCTCGTTCGAGGCGACGTTGGACGGCGAGCCCTACGCCTTGGGCATGGTGACCAAGTTCGCCGCCAACTCGGCCGAGGGCTGGGACATGGCGACGGCCAGCACGCGCGACCTGTACGCCGAGGGCGACCTGTACGCCGACGAGGTCGGAGGCGACTTCGCGGGGGAATCCGAGCGGCTGGGCGAGGCGGTGGCATCCGTGCACCTGAGCTTGGCGGCCGCGTTCGGCAGCACGCCCGAACCGTTCCCGACCGAAACGCTGCTGAGCCGGCTGCATGCCGTCGCGGCGGCGGTCGCCGGCCTGGAACCGTACGTCGAGTTGATCGAGGAGCGGTACCGCAAGCTCGCCAACGACACCGTCACCGTGCAACGGGTGCATGGCGATTTGCACCTCGGGCAGGTGCTGCGGACGCCGGAGCGGTGGCTGCTGATCGACTTCGAGGGCGAGCCGGGGCAGCCGTTGACCGAGCGTCGGCGCCCAGACTCCCCGTTGCGCGACGTCGCCGGGATGCTCCGCTCGTACGAGTACGCGGCCTACCAGCGTCTGGTCGAGCCGCACGACCGCGGCGAGCAACAGGACCGGCAGCTGGCGGCGCGCGCCCGGGAGTGGGTGGACCGCAACTGCGCCGCGTTCTGCCAGGGCTATGCGGCCGGCGGCGGCTTCGACCCGCGGGAGTCGGCGGAGCTGCTGGCGGCCTACGAGTTGGACAAGGCGGTGTACGAGGCCGGTTACGAGGCTCGGCACCGGCCCACCTGGTTGCCCATCCCGCTGGAGTCGATAGCTCGGCTGGTCGGCTGAGCACCAGGGGCAACCGACAGGTAGCTCCCCGGCTTTTCACAGGTCGGCTCAATGTGGCAATGCGTCACTGGAGCGCGTGACGACGCAGCTCGAACAGGCGGCGGCGTGCGATCCGCCGGACTGGGCACCGTCGCACTCCCAGGGGCCCGCTACGGCGGCTGGCCCGCGTTGGCGCCCGTGGTATCTGGTCGCGCTGCTGGTCGCGACGGCGGCGCTGTACCTGTGGAACGTCACCGTCAACGGCATGGGCAACCAGTTCTATGCCGCCGCCGCGCAGGCGGGGGCGCGCAACTGGGAGGCCCTGCTCTTCGGGTCACTCGATCCGCAGAACTTCATCACCGTCGACAAGCCGCCGCTGTCGCAATGGGTGATGGGGCTGTCCGGGCGGATCTTCGGGTTCAGCAGCGCCAGCATGTTGATACCGCAGGCGCTGATGGCCGTCGCGGCCGTCGCGCTGACCCATGCGGCGGTGGCGCGGATCAGCGGGCGCTGGGCCGGGTTGCTCGCGGGCGCGGCCCTTGCGGTGACGCCGGTGGCGGTGTTGATGTTCCGGTTCAACAATCCCGACGCCGTGATGGTGTTGCTGATGACGGCGGCCGCCTACTGCACCGTGCGTGCGCTGGATGGCGGGCGGGGAGCGCGCTGGATGGCGCTAGCCGGCGTCGCGGTGGGGTTGGCGTTTCTGGCCAAGATGCTCGAGGGCGTCATGGTGGTGCCTGCGGTGACGGCCGCCTATCTGCTGGCCGCGCCGGTGCGGCTGCGGTTGCGGTGGCTGCACCTGTTGGGTGCGGGTGCGGCCTTCGTCGGCTCGGCCGGCTGGTTCGTGGTGCTGACGCTGGTGTGGCCGGCTTCGAGTAGGCCGTATCTCGCGGGCTCGACGGATGACAACTTCATGAATCTGGTGTTGGGCTACAACGGTTTTGCGCGGGTGCTGGGCCGCCATCAGCAGGCCTGGCCGGCGCCGAAGTCGACCTCCGGCGGGTTCGGTGACCACGCCCCGGGGTGGATGCGACTGATCTCCGGTGAGTTCGGCTACGAGATCGGGTGGCTGCTGCCGACGGCCTTGGTGGCGGCGGCACTGGTGGTGCTCGCGCGGGGCCGCGCGCCGCGCACCGATCTGGTTCGGGCGGGTGCGGTGCTGTTCGGTGGCTGGCTGGTGGTCGACGCGCTGGTGCTGACCATGATGCACGGCATGATCCACCCGTACTACAGCCTCTCGATCGCACCGCCGATCGCGGCGATGTTCGCGATCGGCGTCGGGCAGGCTTGGGAGCACCGCACGGCGCGCCCGCACCGGGTCGTCCTGGCGGTCGTGCTGGCGGCGACGGGGACATTCGATTGGTGGTTGCTGCACCACAATTCGTCCTGGTGGCCCGCGTTGCGCTGGACGATCCTCGCGCTGACGGTGCTGGCCGCCGCGGCCCTGCTCAGCGGCTGGCTCGTCCGGACCAGGCCCGGCGTGGCGGTGGCGGTACTGGTGGTCGCGTTGGTCGGCGCCTTGGCCGGCCCGGCCGCATACGCCGTCGCCACCGCCGGAGTCCCGCATCAGGGCGGCGGTCCTTCGGTCGGTCCCGGGCAGCCGGGCCACCTCGAGGGTGGCATGTGGGGCACCGGGGTGGACAACCAGGCGCTCGACGACCTGTTGGAACGGACCGACACCAAGTGGTCGGCGGCCATCGAACGCTCGAATGCCGCTGCGGCCCTCGAATTGTCCACCGGCACTGCGGTCATGGCGATCGGAGGGTTCTCGGGAACCGATCCGGTGCCGAGCCTGCAGCAGTTCCAGGACGACGTCGCCCGGCATCAGGTCGGCTACTACGTCACCACGACCGCGGCCGCGCCGGGGCGACCGGGGTGGAACTCGCACCCGCACGCCGACATCGCCCGGTGGGTGGCGGCGAACTTCCCGGCGCTCAAGGTCGGGAAGACCACGGTGTACCGGCTCGCCCCGGCGAACTGAGCGTCAGCGGACCAGCCTGCGCACCAGCGCAGAGGCGACGAGCACCCCGAGCACCGCGGCGACGAGGAGGACGCCGATGTCGAGCCACGTGTGGCCGGGGGTGCCGAGCAGCAGGGCCCGCAGTGCGTTGACCTCGTAGCTGAGCGGGTTGACGGCCGACAGCGTCCTCAGCCACGGGGGCATCACGTCCACCGGGTACAGCGCGTTGGAGGCGAAGAACAGTGGCATGGTGATGGCCTGGCCGATGCCCATCAGCCGGTCGCGGTTGCGCACCAGGCCCGCCAAACTCATTGACAGACAGGCGAAGAAGGCCGATCCGAGCATGACGATCGCCATGGCCGCGACGATGCGCAGCGGGTTGAAGGTCAGGTGGATGCCCATCAGGTAGGCGATGGCCAGCACCCCGACGACCTGGGCGACCGAACGCACCCCCGCCGCGAACGCCTTGCCGGTGATGAGGGCAGCGGCTGGGGCCGGAGTCACCATCAGCTTGGCCAGGATGCCGGCATCGCGGTCCCAGACGATCTGGATGCCGTAGAAGATCGAGATGAACAGCGCGGACTGGGCGATGATGCCCGGCGCCAGGAAGGCCAGGTAGGGCACTCCGCCGGTGTCGATGACGCGCAGGCGGGAGAACGTCTGTCCGAATATCAAGAGCCACAACGCCGGTTGCACCATTCGAGTCAGCAACTCGGTGCGGTCGTGTCCGAGCTTCTGGATTTCGACCAGCCCGAATGCGCCCATGCGCCGCAGCAGCCCACTTACCCGCTGCAGTCCGTGGGGTGCTCGGACTAGTTCGACGGGTACCGCTCGATCAACTGACACGGCGCGCCACCCTTCGGCCGGCGCGGATCTCCTTGAGCCCGCGGCTGCTGCCGTCGTCGGTCAGCTCGGAGCCGGCGTAGTGCCGGAACACGTCTTCCAGGGACGGGGTGGGGGAGGTCTCCGAGGCGAGCCCGGCCTTCAATTCGGTTGGAGTTCCCACGGTCTGGAGTACCCCGTGGTGCATGAGCGCGACCCGGTCACACAGGACGTCGGCCTCCTCCATGTAGTGCGTGGTCAGCAGTACCGTCATTCCGTATTCCCGTTGCATGTCGGCGACCTGGGTCCAGACGCTGTCCCGCGCGATCGGATCCAGCCCCACGGTGGGTTCGTCGAGCAGCAGCAGCGCGGGTCGGTTCACCAGGGCCTGGGCCAGTTCGAGCCGTCGCACCATGCCGCCGGAGTAGGTGCCGGCCAGCGCGTCGGCGACGTCGAACAGTTGCATCGCGGCGAGCGCTTCGTCGACCCGGGCCCTGCGCTGCTTGCGTGGGACATCGTACAGCCGGGCGAACAGGTCGACGTTCTGCCTGCCGGTGAGGGCTGGTTCGATCGAAAGTTGTTGGGGCACATATCCGATGTTGTGCCGGATGTCCATCGTTTCCCGCCGGGCGTCGAGTCCGAAGATGCGCACCTCACCGTGCTGCACCGGGGTCAGAGTGGTGAGCACTCGCACGACGGTGGTCTTGCCGGCTCCGTTCGGCCCGAGCAGGCCCATGGTCTCGCCCGCCGAGACGGTGAGGTTCAGGTCGTCCACCGCGGTGAAGTCGCCGTATCGGTGGCGCAGGTGTCGGCAGTCGATCGCGGGCGTGGTCACGTCGGCTCCTCGGACAAGATGCGGGTCAGTTCGGTCATGACTTTCAATCCCCTTGTCAGGTCTTCGATTTGGGTTTCGTCGAGCCGCTCCAGTGCGGCGCGGAGGGCGGCGCGGCGGGCCGCGCGCGACTCGTCGGCGAGGCGTTGCGCTGAGTCCGTCAGCCGCAGCCGGCCGACTCGGCGGTCGTCGGGGTCCACGGTGCGCAGCAGCAGCCCGTCGGCCGACAACTGCGACACCAGGGTCGAGGCGGTATTCGGGGCCAGCCCAAGTTCGGCGGCGGCCTCGCGCACCGAACTTCCTGGCCTGCGCCCGATGAGTCGGAGCAGTTCGGCCTGCGATTCGGGGAGCCCGGTTCCGATCGAGGGGCGCCCGCCCAGGGCGCGCACCTTGCGGCGGAATCGACCTACCGTGCCGAGCAGTTCGGCGGCGAGTTCGGGCTGGGTGTCCACCCGCCCCATATTACCTCTGATACAGAGTTAATTTGCAGCGACTCGTGCACCGTCGCGAGCGCTCACCGCGCGCCCGGGTGCACGAATCGCGGGGCGTCGGGCACCATGGCCCCATGAGCGACCAATTCGACGACAATCCCCTGAGCCCCGAGGAGTCGCTCGACTCCGACGAGGTGCGCAACGACGACGGTGACGACGTGGCCGATCCGCCCGACCACTGGATCGAGGCCAACGACGCCGAGACCCTCGACGAGCGGTTGGCCGAAGAGCTGCCCGACGTCACCGCCGAGCTGGACCGGGACCAGCCGACCGATGCCCACGACGCCGCGCACGGCGGCGGGCTTCCACTGGTCGGCGACGATGCGCTCGACCGCGTCGACCCCGACGTGCACGGCCGCGAACGCGGTCAGGTGGACGGCACGCCCGAGGACGGCGAGTCGTTCTTCGACGTCGTCGAGTGAGCCTCGGCTAGTCGGATTCGGCCGCTTGGAGCACCATCACCGAGCGCGCCTCGACGGTGAGGTGCGCCCCGGCCGCGATCGGTCGGGAGCCCTCCATCACCGCACCGTCGACGGTGTAGATCCGGGGCTGCCAGGCCGCCCCGAACTCCTTGGGCGGCAGCGTGAAGTCGATGGGCTCGAAGTGCGCGTTGAAGCACAGCACGAACGAATCGTCGGTGACGCGCTGACCGCGCTGATCCAGATCCGGAATGCCCTGCCCGTTCAGGAACACCGTGATCGACTTGCCGAAGCCCGACTCCCAGTCCTCGTCGCTCATCTCGGACCCGTCGGGTGCGAACCAGGAGATGTCCGGAAGCCGCTCGGATCCGCGGATGCGCACCGGCAGCCCGTCGAAGAACCGGCGCCTGCGGAAGATCGGGTGCGCAGCCCGCAGCGCCGCGACCGTCCTGGTGAATTCGATCAGGTCCGCGTCGGCGCTGGCCCAGTCGATCCAGGTGAGCTCGTTGTCCTGGCAGTAGCCGTTGTTGTTGCCGCCCTGCGTCCGGCCCAGCTCGTCGCCGTGGCAGATCATCGGAACGCCCTGGCTCAGCAGGGTCGTGGTGATGAAGTTGCGCTCCTGCTGGGCCCGCAGCGCCAGGATCTCGGCGTCGTCGGTCGGCCCCTCCACCCCGCAGTTCCACGACCGGTTGTGGCTCTCGCCGTCGTTGTTGTCCTCGCCGTTGGCTTCGTTGTGCTTCTCGTTGTACGAGACGAGGTCGCGCAGCGTGAACCCGTCGTGGGCGATGACGAAGTTGATGGACGCGACCGGCCTGCGC
>JAHFVB010000133.1 GCA_023264755.1 Mycobacterium sp.
TGCCGGGCGGGACCCCGCTGCCCGCGCAATCGGGTGTCCTGGTCGCCAGCGGAGAACGGTTGCACGGCAAGGCCATGACGTTGACGTCGCGCAAGTGGGGCGCACGCGGAAACGTCGAGTTGGTGCGCGTGTCGTTCGGGCGCTTCGGTGACGACGTGGCCAGAAGCGTCGGAGACGAGCAACTGTTGAAGTGGGCCGCCGAGGACTTGGCGACCGTTTTCGGCGTCACCGCGGATCCGGTCGACGCTCGTGTGCAGCGCTGGCTCGATGCGCTGCCTCAGTACCAGCCGGGCCACTTGGCGCTGGCCGCGGAGTTGCGTGCGGGTTTGCCGCCGACGCTGGCCCTCGCGGGTGGCTATCTGGACGGCATCGGCGTGCCGGCCTGCGTCGCCGCCGCAACCAAGGCGGCCTCGGCGTTGACCGCGGCGCGCGTGGCACGATAGGACCATGGCCAAGCTCGACTACGACGCGCTCAATTCGATGACCCGATACATGATGATCTCGGTCTTCGCCGTGCAACCGGAGGCCTTGGGCGACGACCGCGGCGCCGTCATCGACGCGACCAAGACGTTCCTCAAGCAACAGGAGGAGCGCGGCGTCGTCGTGCGGGGGTTGTACGACGTGGCGGGGTTCCGGGCGGACGCCGACTTCATGATGTGGACGCACGCCGAGCGGGTCGAGGACCTGCAGGCCACCTACTCCACTTTCCGCCGGACGCCGCTGGGGATCGTCAGCGAACCGGTGTGGAGCGTCGTCGCGCTGCATCGACCCGCAGAGTTCAACAAGAGCCACGTGCCGGCGTTCATCGCGGGCGAGCCGGCGGGCGACTACGTGTGCGTCTACCCGTTCGTGCGCTCGCTGGAGTGGTACCTGCTGCCCGACGACGAGCGGCGCAAGATGCTCGTCGAGCACGGGATGGCCGGCCGGGAGTACCCGGACGTGCGGGCCAACACGGTGCCGGCGTTCGCGCTCGGTGACTACGAGTGGATTCTGGCGTTCGAAGGCCCCGACCTCGGGCGCATCGTCGAGCTCATGTGGAAGTTGCGGTACACCGATGCCCGTCGGCACGTGCGCGAGGAGACGCCGTTCTTCACCGGCCCGCGGGTCGGGGTCGAGGAACTCGTCGCCAAGCTGCCCTGAGCGGGGCTACGTCGCGGGCACCAGCTTCAGCGAGATGGAGTTGATGCAGTACCGCTGATCGGTCGGCGTCGGGTAGCCCTCGCCTTCGAAGACGTGTCCGAGGTGGCTGTGGCAGTTGGCGCAGATGACCTCGACGCGGCGCATGCCGAGTGAGTCGTCGGTCTTCAGGATGACCGCGTCGGAGTCCTTGGGGTCGAAGAAGGACGGCCAGCCGCAATGGGATTCGAACTTCTCGGTGCTGCGGAACAGTTCGGCGCCACAGGCCCGGCACTGGTAGACGCCTTCGGTCTTGGTGTCGGTGTACTCGCCGGTGAAGGGGCGCTCGGTACCGGCCCGACGCAGCACCGCGAACTCTTCTGCGGTGAGCTTCTGGCGCCATTCGTCGTCGGTGAGTTCGACCTTCGGCGGTGTCTGGGTCATGCCTTGACGTTAGCGCGCAACGCGTCCGTCATCCACGGGGGATCGATGCCCTCGGCGAGTCGCCCGTCGGCCTTCGCATCCAGGTAGCGGAAGTACAGCACGCAGAACACCACGATGAGCATCAGCGACCAGCCGTAGGTGATCTTCATGTACTCCAGATACCGACCGGTGGTCACCCAATCGACCAGCAGCCAGCGGTCCATCGTCATGAAGCCGTAGATCGCCAGCCACGCCACCCAGTTTCGGATGACCGAGTTGGGCAACACGATGGTCATCAGGAACGGGAACAGCATCATCGAGTAGTAGCCCTGCCCCAGCGCGGTCACCAGGAACGTCGCGACCAGCAGCACGCCGGAGGAGGTGAGCATCCAGAACAGTGGGTCGCGCTCGCGGTAGTACTTGTACAGCAGGTAGAGGCTGGCGACGGCCAGCAGTCCGAAGAGGATGCGCAGCAACAGGATCAGCCAGAGGGGCAGACCGTAGTAGATGCCGTTGCCCTGTATCGAGCTGTTGAAGTAGTCACGCACCCGAAAGATGTAGGGCACCGTGTTCCGGACGAAGTCCATCGGGTGACTGACCAGCGGCCAGGCTGCGACGTTGAACACCAGCGGTACCCCGAAGGCGGTGATCAGTGCTCGCCACTGCCGGTTGAGCAAGGGCAGCAACAACAACGGCGCTAGCGAGGGTTTTATCACCAGCGTCAGTCCGATGGCGATGCCCGCCAGCCACTGGTGGTTGACCTTGCCGTCCAGCAGCCACCGGAAGAACAGCACCTCGCACAGCAGGATGCAGCCGTTGATGTTCGTGAATACCAGGGTGTTGGTGACGCTTTCGGTGCAGAACATCGCGAGCAGCAGGGCCGGTGCCGCCACCGAGGCGAGCGTGTACTTGAACAGGCGCAGCAGGAAGTAGGCGGCCAGCACGATCGCGATGGCGTTGATGGTGATGAACCAGTACCGCGCCGCGGTGACCGGCAGGTAGCCGAACGGCGCGAGCAGCAGGGTGCCGCCGGGCGGATACAGATAGTGCGGATCCACCTGGTCGAAGTGCTCGTTGTAGATGTCGAGCCCGAGCTTGAAGTTGATGACTGCGCGGTACACCGGTCCGAAGTCGTCGGTGATGTAGCCGTTGGTGCCCAACACGTAACCGCGATGGATGATCGAGACGATCGCGATGGGCCACAGCACCGAACGCAACACGGTCGCGGTGCTAGGCGCGGATGTACGTGGTCGAAAGGCGCTTAGAAGGGAGTCCCGGGGCGAGCGCAGCGACGGGGGAGAGTTGTGTACCGCCACCAGCGCACCGTACACCGACGGCCCGGACCGACAAGTTAGGCAGGGCAGTACGTGTCGGTGTCCGGCAGCTTGCCGGACTGAAGGTAATTGAGCAACGGTGGCATCGCGCACGGGGTGTAGATGCTGGCGCCGTGGCCGACCCCTTGCCAGATCACCCGGCGGTTGGCGGCCCCGGCGTTGATGACGGTCGCGGCTACCGCCGCGACGCCCTCGCTTCCGACGACGGGGTCGTTCTGGACGCCGAGCAGAAGCACCGGCACCGTGAGGTCCTTGGGGCTCTTCGGGGCGTTGCCGCTGGGCCAACTCAGGCACTTCACCAGGTCGAGCGCACCGACGGTGCCGAACTGTGGGTAGAGCTTGCCCCACTGGACCAGGAGTTCGCGGACGCGGTCGGGGGTGGGGCGGTTGAGTGCGTCACTGCACGAGTTGACGAACTGGCCGTCGCTTTGCCGCAACGTCTCGGCCTTCGCGATTAGCGCGTTCAAGGCGGTGGTGTCGCCGCTGCGCGCGGCGGCGAGGGTGGTCGCGAGTCCGTTGGTGGCGCTGACCCGGTCGCCGGTGGGGAACGCCAGGGCGGTCGTGATGGCCTCGGCCAGCGTGGCGACCGAGGCGCCTCCGGGGCCGCGTCCGTCCCTGGCGGCCGACAGCATGGCGGCGATGGCGCCCTTGGGATCGGCGCCCAGTGCGCAGGACACGGCCGCGCATTGGGTGGCGAAGGCGTCCAGCGCGCCCTGCTGACCCTTGACCTTCTGTTCGGCGGCCGCCTCGGCGGCGACGTCGAGCGGCAACGGCGAATCGAGCACCAGCCGGGCCAGTTTGTTGCCGTGCTGGCCGGCGTAGGCCAAAGCCACCTGGGCACCGTTGCCGATGCCGAGCAGGGCCAGCGCCGGGACGTCCCAGGTGCTGCGCAGCCGTTCGAGATCTTCGGCGGCGCGCGCGTTGTCGTAGGCCGAATCGCCGGGTGCGATGGCGTCGGTGCAGCTCGTCGTGGCGGTCTGGGCGACCGCGGCCAGGTTGGCGACGGGATCGTTGCCCGATTCGAACTGCGCCTGGTCGTTCATCTCCTGGCGGTCGAACACGTCGCGGCAGTCGAGCTGGGCCGACATACCGGTTCCGCGCCGGTCGACGGCGACGATCGGGTTGGTCTTGAGCAGGTCGACGCCGTTGCGCGTCAGCCACGCGGGCAGCTGCACCGACGAGGGCAGGTCTGTTCCCGTGGTCATCACCAGCGGGCCGGCGTTGGGCGGGGTGGCGGTCGAGGTGGCCTTGACCGCGCCGATGCTGACGGTTCCGGTGGCTCCGCTGATGGGGTCGAGGTCGGCGTCGTAGCTGGCGCATTGCAGCGTGACACCGGGGATGGCCGGGACGCCGGCGTCGCCGAACACCCGCGCCGTACAGTCCCGCCACGACAGGTCGTTCTTCGGCGCGTCGATGGACGGGGGTCCCGACGGCGCGGCGCTGGTCTGCGGTTGGCCTTGGGCGGCGCCGCCGGAGTCGGTCGCATAGCGCGGGTTGGCGGCCAGGCCAGGCGCGCATCCGGCGAGCAACGCCACCACCACGAACAGGCTCAGGGCCTGGAGTTGCCGACGATCCCGACGCATGGGCACCACAGTAGCCATCGGCTGGAGCGGTCCGCGTTCAGTCTTCCTTGACATAGCGGGCGTAGAGGTAGCCCTCACCGTCGGCGAGCAGGTGGCTGCGGCGCATCGTCACGTGCGCCGTGCCGGGGCCGGTGGCGATGCGTCGGGCGTGTCCTCCGACCAGGATCGGGGCGATCGTCTCGCACAGTTCGTCCAGCAGTTCCCGCTCGATGAAGTCGCCCAGCAACGAGGGACCGCCCTCGAGGAGCACGCGTCGGAGCCCGCGTCGGTTCAGGACTTCGAGCACCACCGCACTGTCGACTGAGTCGGACTGCGCGCCCGATGCGTCGATGACCTCGGCCAACCCGCCGAGCCGGTGGCGCACTTCGTCGGCCGCGTCGCGGCTGGTCAGGATCAGCGGAGGCACTTCGCTGCGGGTGAACAGCTTGGCGTCGTGCGCGAACTCCGCGGAGCGGGTGATCACGGCGATCGGAGGCACTTCGAGCTGCCCGCGGTTCTGTCGTTCCTGGCGTTGCGCCGCCGACATCTGGGCCCCGGAGTAGTTCTCGATCCGTACCGTCGCCGCGCCGACGAGGATCACGTCGGCGGCTTGGCGCAGGTGGGTGAACAGGGCGCGGTCGCCCGGACCGGCTAGGCCGCCGGCCTTCCCGTCGTCGGTGGCGCCGCCGTCGAGGCTGGCGATCATGTTCGCCCGCACCCAGCAGCGTTCGAGACCGTCGGGATAGGAGTAGTACTCGTCGATCCGGTCGTAGTCGTCGGTGTCGAACGTGGCACCCGCGGCCACCAGCTCTGTGAGCTCTGTCGCAGCGTCGGCATCGGACACGGGCTTAATTTGAACACGTCGTTACAGTGCGTTCCATGCCTGGGGCCAACGGTGTCGCACATCTGACCGATCGCCATCCGAGCGTCACCTCGGAACGACTCGTCGCAGGGCTGGTGCCGCCGCCGACTTTCGCGGCCGTCGACTTCGACACCTACCGCCCCGACCCGGCCGAACCCTCCCAGGCCGCGGCGGTGCAGACGTGTCTGCGGTTCTGCGACCAGGCGGTGATCAGGCGGTCGGGCAAGAAGCGGTTGTTCGGCAAGCGTGAGGTCCTGCCCGGGGTAGGCATCTACCTCGACGGCGGATTCGGGGTCGGCAAGACTCACCTGCTGGCATCGATCTACTACCGGCTGGCGCAGGGCGAATCGGGTGGCGCGGACACCAAGGCCGCGTTCGCCACGTTCGGCGAGCTCACTCAGCTGGCCGGGGTGTTCGGCTTCGTCGAGTGCATCGAGCTGCTGGCCGACTTCGTCGTGGTGTGCATCGATGAATTCGAGCTCGACGATCCGGGTAACACGACGCTGATCTCGCGGCTGTTGTCGCAGTTGGTGGAGCGCGGCGTGTCGATCGCTGCGACGTCGAACACGTTGCCCGAGCAACTGGGCGAGGGCCGGTTCGCCGCCCAGGACTTCCTGCGCGAGATCAACACGCTGGCGGGCATCTTCGACACGGTGCGCATCGAGGGTCCGGACTATCGGCACCGCGAGCTGCCACCCGCTCCGCAACCGCCGACGGATGCCGCCGTGCGGGCCGCGGCCGCGGAGGCCCAAGGCGCGACGCTCGACGACTTCGACGCGCTGTGCGCCCACCTCGCGACGATGCATCCGTCGCGGTATCTGGCGTTGCTCGAGGGGGTGCAGGAGGTGTTCGTGACCGGGGTCCACCAGGTGGAGGATCAGAGCGTCGCCCTGCGGCTGGTATCGCTGACCGACCGGCTCTACGACGCCGGCATTCCCGTGGTGGCCTCGGGTGCCAAGCTGGACACGATCTTCAGCGAGGAGATGCTGGCGGGCGGGTTCCGCAAGAAGTACCTGCGCGCGACGTCGAGGCTGCTGGCGTTGAGCCATGCGGGCCGGATCTCGTGACCACTTTCGGCACACGGCTAAGCTGGCCCCGCCCATCAGGTCGAGGAGCGTGGGGAAATGACACTTAGGGTTCCAAGTGGTGGGGCGCTGGGCGACGTGCGCCGGGCGTTGGTCGTCGGCGGCTTGCGTGGCCTGGCCCGCACCACGCCGTGGGTGGAGCGCGAGCTCGTCGGCATCGGGCAACTGATCCCCTCGGGGGGCGTGTGCATCGACATCGGAGCGGCGGCGGGCTTCTACACCGCGGAACTGGCTCGGCTGGTGGGCCCCGGCGGGGTCGTGCACAGCGTGGAGCCGTTGCGGTTCGCCCATGCGACGGCGTCGCGCCTGCTGGGGTTGCGCAGCGGCCGAAACGTCGTGCGGCACGGCGTGGCGCTGGGGGACAGCGGCGAGGAACTGGTGATGAGCGTGCCGTTGCGCCGCGGCGTTCCGGTGACCGGCCGTTCGTTCGTCACGCGCAATGCGTCGGGGCTGGGCTCAAACGCGGAGTTCGACGAGCACCTGCGGGTGGTGGTCGACGGTGACACCCTCGACGCGTTCAGTACTCGCCTGGGAATCGACCGGCTGGACTTCGTCAAGATCGACGTCGAGGGGGCCGAGCTGCACGTGTTGCGTGGTGGGCAGGCCACGATCGGCGGGTTCAAGCCGCTGGTGATGGTGGAGGTGGAGGACCGTCACCTGGAGCGCTTCGGGGTGAGCTCGGCCCAGATCGCCGCCTGGTTCAGTGCTCAGGGTTACCGGATGTCGGTGTGGGACAACGGTCGTTGGCGTGAGGTATCCGACGTGACGGTGCAGTTCCGCAACTACCTGTTCAGCCCGCCGGGGTGGACGCCGCCGCGCTAGCGTTGGCTCAGCGGACGCACCATCACGTAGTCGTGTTCGATGGCGTCGCCCAGCTGGAAGGTCTTGGTGCCACCGACCTCGAACCCGTGTTTGGCATAGAAGCGTTGGGCCCGTTGGTTCTTCTGGTTCACGCCCAGCCATACGCACGCGGCGTTGCCGTCGATGGCTAGGTCGAGCGTCGCGGTCATCAGGGCAGCGGAGACCCCGGCGCCGTGCGCGTCGGGCAGCACGTACATCTTGGACAGTTCGACGGCGGGTCGAAGTGGGACGGCGCGTTGCACGTCGGCGTCGGCGATGTCGCCACCAATCAACATGGCGTAGCCCAGTATTCGGCCGTGCTCGTGGGCGCACAGCACCGACCGTGCCGGGTCGGCGAGGTAGTCGGCAAACCGCGCCCGCGACAGGTGGGTGGCGACGAAGGCGGCCACGTCCTCGGGCTGGGCAGTCGGTGGGCAGGCCAGTGGGAAGGTCCGCGCTGCGATGGCGGCGACTTCGTCGAGCTCGGACTCAGTGGCCTCGGTGACGAAGAGGGACACGGGGGATCAGGGTAGCGGCGCCCCGGGCTGCCAGATGTTCCACTGCGCCAGGTGGGTTCCCGTCTGCGGATTGAGCAGCACGACGTTGGTCACCAGAGCTCGGTAGACCTGCCAGTACACGGCGCCGTCGACCGTCGCGCCGGCCGGCGCATTCAGCAGTTTGTATTGCAGCGCATCGGGGGCATCGGTGTTCTTCGGCCCGTAGGCGTCGGCATACGGCGTGACGCCGTTGAAGGCGAATGCGGTCGCGGTGGCGTACGGGTTGGGTGCGGCGATTACGTGCACCGTGATGTTGGCCTTCCAGGGGCCACCCTCGTTGACCCAGCGTGGGGAACCGTTGGGCGTGTACCCCGGTGGGGGGTCGGTCGGCACCACGTCGTGCACCGTCACGTCGGCGACGATGCCCTTGAACGTGACGCGCAGGGTGTCACCCAGATTCCCGATGGGGGTGCCCTCGGCCACTGCGGATGGTGCGGTCAGGAATCCGGCGACGAGCACCGTTGCCGCGACAATGGACGTGAACCAACGCATCGAGTCTCCTTTGCTGCCCTCGCATGATGTCACACGCGGCGGACGGGGAGTCGAGCTTCGCGGTTAGATGCCGAATCCGCCGACCTTGTCGATGCGGATGCGCGTCAGCAGCCCTGCTGGGGAGTTCGGGGGAGGGAAGTGTTCGCTCGAGCCGAGCATGACTTCGGCCAGTTCGGTCAGCAACTCCGGTGCCCCACCTTCGACGATGCGGGCGGTACCGGTGATGGACAGGTACGGCGTCTGCTGGCCGGGGTGGTTCTTGGACACGATGGTGACGGCGACGCGCGGATCGCGGCGGATGTTGCGGGTCTTCTGGTATTCGGCCAGGTGAGCACTGACGAGTTCGTCGCCGTCGGGGGTCGACTGCAGCGCCACCCAGACCAGGGAGACCTGCGGACTGCCGTCGGCGTTGAGGGTGACCAGGGTCGCGTCGGCACCGGAGCCGATCATCGCGCGTGCGGCGTCGTCGAGTTTCATGACTCCTTATACCGCGTGGGTGGGTGTTTCATTCCCCCGTCACTGCCCGGTTATCGACCGGAGCAGCGTGGCGACGTCGGCCTCGGTTCGTTGCTTGTCGACGCCCAGGGTGTGCAACGGGCCTTCGCCGGCTTCGGCCTCGAGCAGGGCCAGCAGGATGTGTTCGGTGCCGATGTAATTGTGTCCCAAGCGAAGTGCTTCACGGAACGTGAGTTCGAGCACCTTGCGGGCCGCTCCGCTGAAGGGGATCAGGGCGGGTACTTCGGCGGCCGGTGCCGGCATGGTGGACGCGGCGGCGACCGCGTCGGCGGTGACACCCTGGCGTTCGAGTAGTCGTACGGCCAGGGAGTCGGGGTCGGTGAACAGCGCGAGCAGCAAGTGTGCGGGTTGGATTTCGTCGTTGCCCGTCTGGCGGGCGCTGTTCTGCGCTTCGACGATCACGTTGCGCGCGCGTGGGGTGAATCGGGCGAACCCGTCGTTGGGGTCGATCGGGTCGGCCTGGGCCCTGGGCACGAAGCGCTTTTGCGCCGCTTGCTTGCTGACCCCCATGCATTGGCCGATCTCCGTCCAGGACGCGCCGGAGCGCCGGGCCTGGTCGACGAAGTGGCCGATGAGGTGGTCGGCAACCTCGCCGAGCGCCTCCGCGGCGAGCATCGCGTCGGTGAGCTGGTCGAGGGGCTGGTCGTGGACGTTCTTGATGGCGGTGATGAGGTCGTCCAGGCGGACGGGATGGGTGAGCTTCGCGGAGGTCATGTGTCAACTCTAGGTTGACGCATGTGGAGCGTCAACCGGATGTTGACGGTGCGTGTGCCGGGCTGCTCACCCGCGGGGGTAGCCGCGGCGCACCGTCCGATCGAGGATGCCGAGCGTCGCGCGCAGTGCGCCCTCGGAGATGACGGGGAAGATGCCGGCCTCGCGCCAGTGCTGGTCGATGTCGGACCAGTCGTAGAACGACGTGACCACGGTGGTGTCGCCGTCGGGGTCCAGCCGGTAGCCGAACACGTGCCCGAGCTGCGGCTTGAGCTGCCCCAGAATGGTCCAGGAGATGAGTCGGTCCTGTTCGAAGTCGCGGACGAGGACGGTGACGTCGTACTTTCCGAGCGGGAAGTCGTTGAGCGCCTCGCGGTCCATGTGCACGACGAAACTGTCGCCGGCGGCCGCGACCGGTGCCCCGTCGGCGTCCTGCAGCATCCCCGACGCGTCGATGGCGACGTGCCCCTGCGGATCGCACAGCACCGCGAAGACGT
>JAHFVB010000548.1 GCA_023264755.1 Mycobacterium sp.
CGCGGCGCCGGTGAACATCAACGCCCCGAGGGCGCCGATGGCTAAGCCGTCCAAGGACTCTCGCGCTCCCGGCCGGAACAGCCGCACGATGACCGCGGGGACGAGCATCAGCAGTAGGCCGCCGACGGGCACCCCCAGCCCCTCGCGCAGGATGCGTCCTGCCGAGATGCCCGCGCCCAGCGGTACGCCGTAGGAACGCGCGACGGCTGCGCCGGTCAGGAGCACCCACCCGACGCCGAGTCCGATGCCCAAGCCGGCCGTGAGCACCAGGGTGCTGACGGGGACGTCGCGGTAGACGTCGGCCTCTTGCAGATAGATCAGGAAGAGCAGTGGCAAGCCCAGGGCGGCCACGGTGATCAGCGCGGCCGGCAGGCGCAGCAAGGTGGTGGCGACCAGTGCGGTGAGCAAGAGTCCCAACCCGAGCAGGAAGGGCAGTCGCGATCCGGCGGACAGGTGGGGGAACAGCGAACTGACGATGTTCGGCGTCAGCAGGTGTTCACCGGCGGAGGCGCTGAACGACTTGATCCGCAACCAGGTCGGGCCGGCGTGCTCGTGGTCGGTCAGCTGATTGCCGCACCAACCGCAGAACTGCCCTTCCGGCACGTCCATTTGGCACACCGCACACTCCACGGTGGGACGGGTGTCGTCGGTCGACTCGGATTCGGTGCTCATCAGCTGGTGGCCTGGAAGACTTGGAGATTGCGGACCAGATTGGCGATGTCGGGGGTGCCGAGCCCGCTGACCAGGTCGTAGCCCGGCCCGGCCAGGTAGACCGCGTTGCCGCCCAGGGTCACGTCGCGGAAGGAGGGCAGTGGGGCGCCCGCGGCGATCCGGTAGAGCAGCGGATTCAGGTCGCCAATGGCCCGGCCGCCGTTGGCGATCAGGTACTGGTTCATCACCGCGGTCAACCCGGCCCAGATGGGCGCCGACTGGGACGTGCCGCCCCCGACGACGAGCTGCCCGTCGAGCACGATCTTCACCCCGGTGAACGGGTCGGCTACCGCGGCGATGTCGGGGGTGAGCCGCTTTCTTGCATGCCCTTGCTCGGCAACGTCATTCGCTACGACGCTCTGCCACCACGGCACGTCGAACAGGGCCGATACCCCGCCGCCGGTGCCTTGGGACAGTGGAACGTCGAACCAGGCCTGCTCGGAGAGCCAATCGCCCTTGGCGTCGGTGGACAAGGTGGTGCCGCCGACGCTGGTCATCTCGGGAAGGGAGGCCACCGAGTCCAGGCCGATGTCCGAGGGGCCGGGCGGGGAGTCCCAGTCGTCTCCGCCCTTGCACTCCAGACCGGCCAGGTCTCCGCTGGCGTCGAAGGCCGTCGTGCCGCTCTCGTGCGCGTCGGCCAGTGCGGAGCGGACGGGGGCCAGGTCGGCGGCGGTGACGAGCTTGTCGCAGCCCCAGCCGATCGAGAAGTTCCATACCGCGGCTGGGAATTGGCGCTCGGTGTCCTCGAGCAGTTGGCCGATCTTCACGTAGGCGCCGTCACCCTCCACGGTCGGACGCGCGTTGACGACGACCTTCTTCGCGTCGGGCGCAATCGCATGTGCCACTTCGAGATCCATCGTGGTTTCACCGTACGGCTCGGGTAGTTGGCCACCGACGACGGTCGGGGTGAACTTGGGTAGGCCGAACGTGGTCGCGAACGTGTCGAGGTCGGACTGGGCAAAGCCGTTGAACGCGAAGATCACGATGGTCTGCCCCTTGCCCGTGAAGCCGTCCTTGACCAGTTGCGCGGCGTTGTACGTCGTCAGCAGTGCGTTGGGGCTGAGCCCGCGATCCGGCACCTCCAACGGCAGGATCGGTGGTCGTGAGCTGTGATGCGGTGTGTAGCTGAGGATTCGGCCGAGTTCGGCCACTTCGGCGCGCAGTTGCACCGGCACCTCGGGTTGTTGGGGAGACGCGTAGAACTTCTGACCGCGTTTGCCGCGGTAGTCGTGCACCTCGATGTCGAAGGCGCGCACGAAGGCACCCGGAGCACCTTCCACGATTGCCCAGTCGTCGCCGGGCCGCCAGTGCACCGACATGTTCTGCTGGCCGGCCCAGTCGATCAACGCCTCGGGTGCGGAGCTGTGCTTCAGCGTCGCCGTGAGCTGGATGCGCTCGTCGTGTGACGGACCCAGGTCCGTCGAGGCGGCCAGCAGCGAGGCAAATGGCCCGCTGATGTCAGCAGGGCCCGAGGGGTGTGGTGTGACGTGCAGGTCTGAGGCGAGCACCAGGACGGCGACCGTGATCACGGCCAGCAGTAGCCAATGTCCTGGGGTGTGGAGCGGACCGGGTTTGGCCTCGGTCGTAGCCGGCTGCCAAACCATCACAGTGGAACGAGGACGTGGGTCCCGGGAGTCGCTGGGACTCCCGGGATGACACGACGTCAGTTGTTGCGGTGAGTGCCAGGAATGGCGGTCGGCGCCGGCGGAGCCGTGACCGGAGGCGTGAACAAGTTGCCGCCGGTGGGGTTGATCGACTTCTCCGTGGGTGACACCGACGGGGAAGTCGTGGTCGGAGTGGTCGACTCGGGCGCCTTCTGCCCGCCGCCGCAGGCCGCGGTGAGTCCGATCATCGCGACGATTGCAGTACCGCCCACGGCCGCCGCGACGCGACGAACCAGACGATTTGACCTCATGGTTGATCCTTACTATCCCCGAGAAACGAAAACGTGACCTCCGGTGAATCGCATGCGATCCCGCACGCCCCGTGCCGAGGGTCGCACCCCAGTCCCATTCCGAAGTGGGTTCCGGTGACCGCACTCTAGCTCAATGCCCAGGCCAGCGCACAGCCATTCAGCTGTAGGCGGAGCGCGGACTTCCGCTTGACGGTTGTCGGAGGGGGCGTGTTTACTCGATGTATCGAACAAGTGTTCGAATGAAGTACTGGTTCCGATGGTGCGGGAGGTTCTGCTGTGACGGCAGCAATGAATCTGAATCGTGATCGATCGGACCGCGCTGAACAGCTAGAACATCTTCGCCGGAAGATGGCCGGGCTGTCCGGGAAGGCGTCCGGAGCGGGGGGCTCGTCATGGCGTGGAGCGCCTTCTTCGCCCTCCGCGAACCTACCGGTGTCCGGCTCGGAGAGTTTGCTGCCGCTCCCGGAAGCGCTGGCGCAATCGCTACCGGGCGCATTGCCCCGGGGTGCGGTGGCGGTGCTGTCGGGGGCCCGATCGTTGTCGCTGCGGTTGGTGGCTGCGGTCACGGCCGCCGGTGGGCACGCGGCAATCGTCGGTCAGCCCGACATTGGGCTGCTGGCGGCCGTCGAACTGGGGGCGGACCTGAGTCGGCTGGCCGTGGTCCCCGATCCAGGGCCGGATCCGGTCGAAGTGGCCGCCGTGCTGATGGACGGGTTGGAGTTGGTGGTGCTCGGCCTCGGCGGACGGTCGGTAGCGCCGACCCGGGCCAGGGCGGCGACGGCGCGCGCCCGCCAGAAGGGTTGCACCCTGCTGGTCGTCGGGGGGGACTGGCCGGGA
>JAHFVB010000134.1:0-1823 GCA_023264755.1 Mycobacterium sp.
CGGGCATCCCCAACAAGGCGTTCTACCTGACTGCGATCAACATCGGTGGTCGAGCGTGGGAAGCGCCCGGCCACATTTGGTACGAGTCGCTGAAGGCGTCCAACAGCACGACGGAGTTCCAGCAGTTCGCGGAGACCACGGCAGCCAAGGCCGCCCAACTCTATGGACAGGACGCACGACGCGCCGTCGTCGACGCCTGGCAGCAGGTCGGCATTCGGGTGGCGGGCGATCACACCAGTGAGGCGGCGGCGACGGCCGAGGACTCCCTCGATGCGCTGCGACGGCAAATCGAGGTCTTGTCGGCCGAGGTGCGGAAGCTGGCGAAGGCGCCCCGCAGCAAGCCCGACAACGCCAAGGGCGCTCAGGACTACGCGGTCAGCGGACAAAAGGCGAAGCCCTAAGGACGGCCCCCACCGCACTGCACGTCACACACGGGCCGGAAACGGGACGACGACGTGCCGCCGAACGGCGGCGGGGGGAAGAATTTCTGTCGGATTCCGGGTGCGGTCACGCTCTCACCTACATGAGCAAGCACCTCACCTACGAACTCGTCGATCGGCTCCACGCCGGACGAGCCGTTCGCGTCCCCGGTGACCGCATCGCATCCGTCGTCTCGACCTGGCTCGCCGAGCTCGGGGCCGACAGCCCACTGGCCGAAGAGCTCGCGCGGGCCGCCCGCTCGGGAAACTGGCCCGCGGTGCACGCCCTCGGCGACTGCCTCTCCGTCGAAGTGCTGGTCGCGGCTTAGCGGTCTCGCCGGCGCGACGCTGAACCTGCCAGACCTCGATGAGCTCGGGTGTCGGGAACCGAGCCGACCCTTGGGTGAGCATTGCCCGCGTTCGGGAAGCCCAAACGGTACCGCTGCCCGGCGCAGGGGGCAAGATTGCACGCATGCAGTTGCAGAACCACGACCTCGCCCTGCGGATGGCGGAGTTGGCCCGCTCGATCGCGCTCCGCAAGGTCGACGACGTGCTCGAAGACGTCACGGCGACCGCCAAGGAGCTGATTCCCGGCGTGGACATCGCCGGGGTGCTGCTGGTCGGCAAGGGCAACAGCTTCGAGACGCTGGCGCCGACCGGTCAGCTGATGTTCCAGCTCGACGAACTCCAGATGCGTTACGGCGAAGGTCCGTGCGTCGAGGCCGCGCTGGACGAGGTCGTGGTGCGCACCGACGACTTCCGCAACGAGCCCCGCTTTCCGAACTACGCGCCGGAGGTCGTCAAACTCGGCGTGCTCAGCGCCCTGTCGTTCAAGCTCTACACCGCCGACCGCACCGCCGGTGCGCTCAACCTGTTCGGCTATGAACCCAAGCTCTGGGACAGCGAGGCGGAGACCATCGGGATGGTGCTGGCCGCACACGCGGCGGCCGCGATCCTGGCCAGCCGCGAGGGGGACCAACTGCAGTCGGCGCTGTCGACGCGAGACCGCATCGGCCAGGCCAAGGGCATCATCATGGAGCGGTTCAAGATCGATGACGTCCGGGCCTTCGCGATGCTGCGCCAGCTGTCCCAGGACACCAACACCAAGCTCATCGACATCGCGCAGCGCGTCATCGACACCCGCGGAAGCTGAGCCACGCTGCAGGTTTCCCGCACCGGCCGACGGGCTATCCCCTGGTCATGAGGGCATCCAAGAAGGCCAAGAACACCATCGATCGACTGGCTGGGCAAGCCAAGGAGCAGGTCGGGCAAGCCACCGGCGACCGCCGACTGCGCAACGAGGGCAAGGTCGACCAGGTCAAGGCTCGCCTTCGGATGTCCGGCGAACGGTTGAAGGACGCCGTTCGCGGCCGCTAGCGCATAGCGATGTTTGGCTGCTCGACG
>JAHFVB010000134.1:1833-9969 GCA_023264755.1 Mycobacterium sp.
CATGGGCATTGAATCCCCCGAGCTACGTGGACTGCCGTCCCGAGCAACGGAGTGAATCCCCGATCCGGCCCGTCGTGTCCTTTCCGGCGGGCCGGATCTAACCCCGTGACATCGACTCATCCCACCTTTGGGGTGGAAGAGGAATTCCTGCTCGTCGACCCCGAATCCGGGGCGCCGGTCCCACTGAATCGGGCCGTCGCCGCCCAGGCCGAAGCCCACGGCGTCGACCTGCAACTCGAGCTGACGAGCTGCCAGGTCGAGACGACGTCCAGCGTTGCGAGTTCGAACGTCGACTTGCGCACCGAACTGGCCAGGCTGCGGCGGGTGTCGGCCGACGCCGCCGCGTCGTCGGGCGCGCGGTTGCTGGCCGTCGCGCTCCCACCGACGGTGCCTCACGAATTCCCGGTCACCGACAAACCCCGCTACCGGGCCATCGCCGAACGCTTCGGAATGATCGCGCGCGAGCAGGGCATCTGCGGATGCCACGTCCACGTTGCCGTCCCGAACCGGGAACTGGCCGTCAAGGTGAGCAATCGGCTCCGCCCCTGGCTGCCCATGCTCTTGGCACTGTCTGCCAATTCCGCGGTGTATCGCAGTGCCGACACCGGGCACGCGAGTTGGCGCAGCGTGCTGTGGGCGCGTTGGCCGAGCGCGGGTCCGCCGCCGCACTTCGAATCGGTCGACGAATACGACGCGTTGGTCAAGATCATGATGGACGCCGGCGCGATGGTGGACGACGGAATGGTCTATTGGGACGTCCGGCCGTCGGCCAACTTTCCGACGGTCGAAGTTCGGGTGGCCGACGTGCCGAGCACCGTGGCCGAGACGGTGTTGCTGGCGAGTCTGATCCGCGCGCTTGTCATGACGGCGCTCGAGGATGAGGCGCGCGGAGCTCCGATGCTGCCGTTGACGTCGCATGCGTTGAACGTCGCGTACTGGAAGGCCGCCCGGGATGGGTTGGGTGGCTCCGCGATCGACCTGTTGGACAGCCACGCACTGGTTCCGGTCGCGCAGTTGCTGGAGGGGTTGCTCGACAGGGTGACTCCGGCGCTGGTAGCGGTGGGCGACTACGACGTCGTGCGCACCGAGCTCGATCGAGTGCTCGCCGAGGGCAACGGCGCCATGCGCCAGCGGCAGGCCTGGGCCCTCCGCCATGACGTGTCCGACGTGGTCGAAGCGGCAGCGGCTGCGACGCTTTCGGGCGTGTAGGGCGTGTAGGGCGGAATCCCGGCTTCGCCGTGGCGTAGGTGCGCTTCCGAAAGATCGCCATGAGCGGCAATCCGGCCCAGGCCCCGCAACGAATACCGGTATGACCGAGTGCCGGCTATGACGAAGATGGTGCGCACGCCAGCGCCGCCCTTCACCGGAGAAGTGCGATTTCGCCGTGAAGGCGACCGGCTGTGCGTCGACCACGCGCCACCGGTCATGTGGTTCGCCCGCCATGTGCTCAATCGCAGCCAGGGTATTCCCGAGGTCGGGTTGAGTTTCGACGGCACTCACGTGACGCTGCACGCCGCCAATGGTCGATGGGTCTGGACGCTCACCGGCCGCAGCAGGTACTACGTGAGGGAACCCGGCGCTGAGCCCCTCGTCATGGTCGAGGGCAGGTGGCCGGACTGACGACTGCTGATCCGCCGGGCCCTCGGGCCGGTCATTCCTTCGCGAGGCCGCGGGCGATCACGAGGCGCTGAATCTGGTTGGTGCCCTCGAAGATCTGGGTGATCTTGGCCTCGCGCATGAAGCGTTCGACGCGGTAGTCACGGGTGTAGCCGACCCCACCGAGGACCTGGACGGCGTCGGTGGTGACCTTCATCGCGGCGTCGGCGGCGACGAGCTTGGCCACCGACGCGTGCCGCGAATAGGCCATTCCGGCGTCGCGGCGGCGGGCGGCGTCCAGATAGGTGGCTCGGGCCGAGTCCACTGCGGCGGCCATGTCGGCGAGCAGGAATCCGAGCCCCTGGTGGTCGATGATCTTGCGGCCGAACGTGGTTCGCTGCTGGCTGTAGGCGAGGGCTTCGTCGAGGGCGGCCTGGGCCAGGCCGACGGCGCACGCGGCGATGCCGAGGCGTCCGGAGTCCAGGGCGCTGAACGCGATCTGCAGCCCCTGGCCCTCCCGGCCGATGCGCCGCTCGGAGGGCAGGAAGACGTCGTCGTAGTGCGCCGACGTGGTCGGTATTGCGTGCAGTCCCATCTTGTCCTCGGGCTTGCCGAAGGACAGCCCGGGTACGTCCTTGGGGACGAGGAAGCACGAAATGCCCGGGGAGCCTTCGCCGGTGCGGGCGAAGAGCGTGTAGAAGTCCGCGATGCCGCCGTGGGTGATCCAGGCCTTCTCGCCGGTGATGCGGTAGCCGTCGTCCTGCGGTGTGGCCTTGCACGCCAGCGCGGCCGCATCGGATCCGGCTTGTGGCTCGGAAAGGCTGTAGGCGCCGACGAGGTGGCCGCCCAACAGCTCTGGGAGCCACTTGGCTTGTTGCTCTGGGGTGCCGAACGTCATCAGGGGGTGGCAGGACAGGCTGTGCACGCTGACTGCGACTGCGACGGCGGCCCAGCGCGCCGCGATTTCCTCCAGCGCCTGCAGGTACACCTCGTAGGGTTGCCCTGCGCCGCCCCACTGTTGCGGGTAGGGCAGGCTGAGCAGTCCCGCCGCGCCCAGGGTGGCGAAGACGCCTTCGGGGTAGGTCTCGGTCCGTTCGTGGTGGTCGACGATCGGCGCGAGGGTCTTGTCGGCGACCTGGCGGACCAGGTCGATCACGTCGCGTGCTTCGTCGGTGGGAAGTAGACGATCGACGGGCACGGAGTCTCCTTGGGATATCTGAGCAGTACTCGAGTACGGCTGGAATTACTGAAAATAGTACTGGAAGTCTAGATGCAGTACTATTTCGGGGTGGCTGAGTCGCAGACCGTATTCGGCACCCGTCGGCGCACGGAGCTCTTCGACGGGTTGACGGCGCTGTTCCTCACCGAGGGCTTCGCGCATCTGACCCTGGACGACATCGCGGCCAGGTTGCGCTGCTCGAAGTCGACGCTGTACACGCTCACCGGCAGCAAGGAGCAGCTGGTGCAAGCCGTGACGGTGCACTTCTTTCGCGCGGCGACCGACGCCGTCGAACGTGAGGTCGCCGGTGTCGTGGGTGCGCGGGCACGGATCACGGCGTATCTGTCGGCGGTGGGCAAGGCCCTGGACGCGGCCTCGGATCAGTTCATGGCAGACCTCGATGCGTTCGGTCCCGCCCGAGCCGTATACGAGAAGAACACCCGCATTGCGGCCCGCCGCGTGCAGGAGTTGATCGCGGCCGGGGTGGCCGCGGGCGAGTTCCGCGACGTGCACGCCGCATTCGCCGCCGACCTGGCGGCGACGATGATGGTGCGCATCCAGCAGCGCACCGTGCGGGCCCAGACCGGGCTCGACGATGCCAGCGCCTACCGCGAGCTGGCGGCCATCCTGACCGCGGGCATCAACGCCTGAGTCCTGGTCCCGGCTACGAAGCCATGGTGGGCGGCCGGTTGGGTACGGGCGGTTCCGTTCCGTGCAGTTCGGTCATCCGCATGTAGCGGAACACGGCCTCGGCACGGTTGGAGGCCTTGAGTTTTCGCAGGATGTGCTTGACGTGGGTCTTGACGGTGCCTTCGGATATCACCAGGTGGGTGGCGATGGCACCGTTGCTCTTGCCTTCGGCCATCAGGGTGACGACATCGAGCTCGCGCCGTGACAGCAGGCTGCCGATGTGGGTGTTGGCCGCCAGCGAAGCCGCTACCGGCGCAGGTGAGGTGGCACCGCCCTCGGACGGGTGGGGCCGGCCCACCACTGTGTTGGCGGTGCACAGCTCGTCGGCGGCCGTCGCGATTCCGCGGGCCATTCGCTGGACCTCGTCGCGGGCCGCGCGCAAACGCTCGCTCAACGCGGTGCGTTGGAAGGCGAAGCCGAATGCTTCGGCGAACATCCACAACACCGCCAGGTCCTCTTCGTCGACGTGTCGGCTGCTCTGATAGCAGTCGGCGTGCAGGAACCCGATGATGCGCCCCTCGGGCATGATCGGGGCTGCGACATAGGATCTCGACAGCGAGGCTGCCGCGATGGCGGTGTTGATGCGGGGATCGTCCTGGGCGTCGTGGACCAACACCGGGGCGCGTCGACGCATGATCTCGCTCTCGATGAGCAGGTGGTCGAGGTGAGTCGGTTGAGTACGTCCGACTCGGGCGATCTCGCCGGCCCAGTCCGGGTCGGCCGTGACGTGGACGCTCTCGACCCACCACATGGATTCCGTCACCCGTGAGATGAATGCGCGGTCGAACCCGCAGCGACACAACTCGACGGGCGCGCGTTCCAGCATCTGCGCGACGGAATCGATGCCGTGCAACCGCGCCAACGCCGACCGGGTCGCGGCGTAGCGACGGGTGCGCTGCTCAGCCCTGGCCCGTTCGACCTTCAATTGGAGCTGGCCGAGTGCGACGAGCATGCCGAACAGGCGCGCACCGTCGGGGGTGTGCGACGGATCGGCGCCGGCCAGGCTGGCGAGGTAGTCGTGCGCCGAGCCGAGGGCCGACTGGATGCGCGCAAAGCTGCGGGCGTCGTCGAGAGTCTCCACGTCATGACAGCCGGGTAGCTCGGCGGCCCGCTCCAGTGTGCGGACGACCTCCTCGCGCAGTGCTTGGTCGCGAAGTGGTTCACCGACGACGGTCCACGGGCGGGGATCGGCGACGCGGATGCTGCGCGCAGCCGGCAACTCCGCGAAATCCGCGGAGTGTGCGGCAGTGAGCTTGACAGTGGCGGTGATCACAACTGTGACGCTACGGAGCCCCGCGTCACATCGACATGGAAGCGGATTCCATGGATTCGCCGGGGACTTGGAACCGCACTACAAGGGCCTTGGCGCCGCCTCGCCATGTATGCCCTCGGCCGCCGCTCTGTCGGAGTCGAGCTTGTCACCCGCTTCGGCCATGCGCAGCGCCACCTCCAGTTCGAGCCGGCGGTCGGTGAGCGGTCGACCCAGCAACTCCTTCGCCTGCGCGACGCGGTACTGCACGGTGTTCTGGTGCACGCCCAGCCGCTCGGCCGTCCGAGACCAACTCATTCCTTCGTCGAAGAAGGCGATCAACGTGGTGCGCAGCCGCTGACTGCGTTCACTGGACGTCCCAAGTTCTCCGAGCTCGCTGCTGACGAACTGCCCTACGGCGGCGAGGTCGCGGGTCAGTAGCGCGTCTAGCGCCACGTCGCGGAAGCACACCACCGATCCGGCGGGACACGCGAACAGGCCAGCGGTTCGGCGGGCATCACGGGCTTGCGCGTGCGACTGGATGAATCCGGAGACGCCGTCGGCGAGGTTGCCGATGGCGGCCCTCAAGTCTGGGGCGACGACGGTCGGGCGGCTGGGGGAGTCGGTGATGGCGGGTCCGGTGGCCCACGCCCACACCATCGACGAACTGGCCGGCACGACAAGAAGATCGGTGCCGCCCAGCGCGTGGGCCACGGCGTGGGCGGCGTGCTTCATCGCCTGTACCGGTGGCGGCTGTTGGCCGCCGTCGGAATCCGCCCAGACCACCACCGCGACGTGACGTCGGTCCAGGTCGTAGTTCAGGGTGGTGCGAGCCGCATTGCGGTCGAAGTGACGACCTTCCAGGATCGTCAGCACCGTCTCGGTGCGTGCGGAGTCCGGGTCGCGGACCCAGAGCTCGCGTTCGCGCTCGTAGTGCTCGACGAGGTCGCCTGCGATCTTTTCGGTGAAGCCGAACAGGTAACGCGAGGCGGCGTTGACCAATTGCCAGCGCACGGTGTCGGCCAGCTGGTCGGGAAGGTCGAGCTTGAGCACGGCTTCGCGCAGCGCGAGGTCGCACAAGCCTTGTCCGATGACGTAGCACTGCGGGATGGCTGCGGCACTGATCCCGCGTCTGGCCAACCCAGACACCCAGGCCAAGGTCGCCTCCGAGGCTTGGGCGGTGCCGGGCACGCCTTGGCCGGCGAAGCCGCGCAGCACGGCCTCGACGTTGCTCGTCGCGGCCTTGACGGTGGCTCGGCGCAGTTCGTCGTCGAATCGGTCGCGAAGTTCGGAGACCACCTCACACGCGCGCAGCCCGATGCGTTCGCCCAGTTCGGTCGCGTTGATCGACGCCGCCGCTCGGGCCGCTTCCCGCGCCGCGGCGCCCTCGTGGTCGTCCTGTGACACCTTGGCTCCCGGTCCGGTGCTGACTGCGAGGTGACGGTAGCACCGCGACAACTGCTTTCGAGGTCAGTCGAACACGACTTTCGAGGTCAGTCGCACACGACTTTCGAGGTCAGTCGAACACGACGACGGGCTTGATGACCTCGCCGCGGGTGGAGGCGGCGATCGCCTCGTTGAGCTCGCTCAGCGGGAAGGTCTTGATCAAGCGGTCGAAGGGAAACTCGCCCTTCCGGTACAGGTCGATCAGCGTGGGTACGAACGATTGCGGGTTGGCGTCACCCTCGATGACGCCGGAGAGTCGGCGGCCGAGCAGCAGGTGGCCCTGATCGATGGTGATGGGGTGTTCCAAGCCGTGAAATCCGACGGTGACGCAGTGTCCCGGGGAACGCAGCACGGCCAGGGCCTGCCCGATGACTGCTTCGTGGCCCACGGCGTCCAGCGTGCAGTGCACGCCGTTGGCCACCACGGCCATCACGTCCCAGACCAGGTCGTCGCTCTCGTTCGGATTCAGGGTGTGAGTAGCCCCGAGTTCCCGGGCGATGTCCAACCGGGCGGGATTGACGTCGATGGCGATGATGGGTTCACAGCCGGCCGCCTTGGCGGCCATTACCCCGGCCAGCCCGACCGCCCCCAACCCGAAGATGGCCAAGCTGTAACCGGGCCGTGGCCGCAGCACGTTGAGTACGCTGCCTGCGCCGGTTTGGAACCCGCAGCCAAGCGGCCCGAGCAGGTGCAGTGGCAGCTCGGGGTCGACCTTGACCGCATTGCGTTCGTTGGCAATCGCCCTGCTGGCAAAGGAGGATTGGCCGAACCAGTTGCCGTGGATCTCTTCCTGCCCGGCGTGCATGGTGACCGAGCCGTCGAGGCGCTCGCCGAAGTAGTTCAACGGCGCGAACAACTCGCAGTAGGCCGGGGTTTGCGTGGTGCACGTTGCGCATTCCCCGCAGTAGTCGTAACTCAGCACGACGTGGTCGCCGGGGGCCAGGGTGGTTACCCGAGGTCCGACGGCCTCCACGACGCCGGCCCCTTCGTGTCCGAGCACCGCGGGAAGTGGCAACGGCACCAGTCCCTCGGCCGCGCTGATGTCGGTGTGGCACACGCCAACACCAACCATCCGCACCAGCACTTCGTCCCCGGTGAGCTCCGCCAGCACGACCTCTTCCACGCTCAGTCTCGGACTGCCTTCCCGCAGTACGGCCGCGGTGGCGGTCACCGCAGGCTGGGTAGCCGGTGGCGTGGTGTCGATGGTGGGTGCGGCGTCTGTCACCGGAAGATCTCCTCGTGGCGTGGGGATGGGGCCTGTTTGGGTTCGGATGGCGGTTCCAAATTACCCGGCGGTGGAATCCTTTTCGGCTACCAGCTGGCGGTAGATCGGGAACAGTGGCTTGGTCAACGGGACCAGCTTGAGGATCTTGTTGACCGGGCCCTTCGCCTTGACCTGGCCCTTGGCCAACCCGACGCCGAGGTTGTACTCGCCGCGCCAGAACTTGTCCCCGATGTCGGCGGGCATGTAGAGCTTCACGTCGGCGTCGGTGTTGTCAGCCCCTTCGGCGACCTCGATCAGCGGCTCGTGCAGCCGAATCGTCATCGCCGCGTCGGGATCGGTGTAGTAGACCTGCAGGTCGATGTCGGCGCCCTTGAGCTTCGGGCCCACCTCGGTGTCGTTGGCGGCGCGGAAGACCCCGCCCAGGTACTTGTAGATCTCTTCGGCATTGTCGTAGTAGGTCATGGTGCGGGGCCTTCCGTTGGGTTGGGATGGGTTGGGGTGATTAGTGATTCGATGGTGGGGTCCACCGCACGGGCAGCGAGTGCACGCCGTGGATGAAGTTGTTGACCTGGAAGTCGGGCTCTGCGGTCAGGGTGATGTCGGGGATGCGGGTGTAGAGCTCGGTGAGCACCGAGCGCAACATCTGGCGGCCCATGGCATTGCCGAGGCAGAAGTGGGGGCCGCCGGCGCCGAAGCCGAGGTGGTCGTTGG